>NZ_JBSFET010000017.1:80349-114522 GCF_053594575.1 Streptomyces sp. NPDC001880 | reverse complement strand
GGATGAGATCGGCGGTGTCCAGACACCGCAGCCGGCCGTGCTGGGGCGTAACGGCAGCTACGCGGTCTTCCGTAAACTCCATCAGAACGTCGCCGCCCTCCTCGGCCTCAGCGGCGGCGAACCGACCTCGCACGGGGTCCTCCAGGTGATCGCCGTGCTCGTCGCGGCGCAGCTGGTCGCCTGTGTGCCCCATCTGGCGCGCGGCGCCGGCTGGGCCCTCGACCGGGTGGCCCGCCGCATCCTGACCGTCGCCTTCGCAGCCGTGTGCTTCCAGCCGCTGTACAACAGCGGCCGCACCGGGAGCCGGTTCGGCGAGGGCCCGTCCTATGTGCTCGTGCTGCTCCTGATCCTGGTCCTGACCGCGCTGTGCGACGCCGTGCTCGCGGCCCTGCTGCTGCGCTCGCGTACCCGCCACCCCTACCCGCCGCTCCTGCGGGACGAGCTGCGCGGTCTCATCGGCATCGGGTCGGCGGTCTGTGCGACCGGGGTCGTGATGGCCCTCGGGGTGGCCGTCGCCGGGCTGTGGGCGCTGCCCGTCCTGTGCGTGCCGCTGCTGCTGACCCAGGTCTCGTTCCGCCGGTTCGTCGCCGTGCGCACCACCTACCGGCAGACCATCGCCTCGCTCGCCAGGTCCACCGAGATCGCCGGGTACACCCCGCACGGGCACGCCCGCAGGGTCGCGGTGCTCTGCCGGGCCGTCGGCCGCGAGCTGGGGCTCTCCGGGAACCGGCTGACCGTGCTGGAGCACGCCGCCCTGATGCACGACATCGGCCAGCTCTCACTGGTCGACCCGGTTCCGGACGGGGCGACGGCCACTCTGCCCGCCGCCGAGCAGCGCCGCATCGCGCTTCTTGGCGGGGCCGTGGTCCGGCAGACCGGGGTGGACACCGAGATCGCCGTCGTCGTCGAACGGCAGGCCGACCCCTATCGCGAGCAGCCGTTGTCCGCCAGGATCGTCAGGGTCGTCAACGCATACGACGACCTGTGCGGGGAAAGTCTCATCGGGCCGCTGGGCGCACTGGAACAACTCAGGCTCGGGACCGCCCACGACTATCAGCCCGAAGTCGTGGAATCACTGGCCAGGGTCCTGGCCCGGGGCGGCCCGGCCCCGGTCCTGCCCGGGTAACCCATGGGTAATGAGCGGGCGCCCGGCCCGGCATGGTTGGATGCGAAGAAGAGCGGAAAACGAGGGTGTCCAGTCGGGACAGGCGGGAATCGTGAGGATCTTCGGGAAGGTACGGCATCGGCCCTCCGCCTCTTGGCGGCAGGCCACGGACCGCGCGTTCACGCTGATCGGCGACGGCCGGTACGAGGACGCGGGCGCACTGCTGACACGTGCGGCGGACCTGGAACCCTGGCTCTCGGAGTCGTGGTTCAACCTGGCGCTGCTGCACAAGTTCCGGCATGACTGGGAACAGGCGAGAGCCGCCGGTCTGCGAGCCGTCGCGCTGCTCGACAAGGAATCCGGCGCTCCCGACTGGTGGAACGTCGGGATCGCCGCCACCGCGCTGCAGGACTGGCCGCTGGCCCGCCGGGCCTGGCAGGCATACGGCCTGAAGGTGCCGGGCGCCGGACAGCACACCTCGGCGGCCAACAGCGAGCCGGTCGGCATGGAGCTGGGCAGCGCCGCGGTACGGCTGTCGCCGGAGGGCGAGGCCGAGGTGGTCTGGGGCCGCAGGCTCGATCCGGCCCGGATGGAGGTGCTCTCCATTCCGCTGCCGTCGTCCGGCCGCCGCTGGGGCGAGGTCGTGCTGCACGACGGGGTGCCGAACGGCGAGCGGGTCACCGCGGCCGGGCCCGCGTACCCCGTCTTCGACGAGATCGAGCTGTGGGCGCCGTCCCCCGTGCCGACCTGGGTGGTGCTGCTCGAAGCGGCCACCGAGACGGACCGGGACGCGCTGGAGCAGCTGGCGTCCGACGCCGGGTTCGCCGCCGAGGACTGGTCGTCCTCCGTGCGGCTGCTCTGCCGGGCCTGCTCGGAGAGCCGGATGGAGAGCTACGAGGGCGACGGCGAGCACCTCGACCCGCACGACCACAGCGAGCCGGGGCATCCGGGCCCGCTGGGCCACCGCACCGCCGGTGAGCTGTGGGTGCCCGAGCGGGAGTGCGGGATAGCGGCGCCGGCCGGGCTGGTGCGCGGTCTGCTGGACGGCTGGGTGGCGGACAGCCCGGAAAGCCGCGAGTGGCGGGATCTCGAAGAAGTCTGCTGACCGGTGCCCGTAGGCTGTACAGGCACCGGTCGCGGTGCTCGGGCCCCGGAACTGTCGGGCGGCCGGGTTTCAGGTATGGCCGGGTTTCAGGTTTTATGGCCGGGCTTCAGGTTTTGAGGAAGGCGTACGGCGGAGATGGCGCAGCAGGAGACGGACGTGCAGATCAGCGTCGACGACGAGGGTTTCGTCGTGGACACCGAGGACTGCGAGGCGCGTGAGGCGGCGCATCGCGAGCGCGGCACCTCCCGTCCGATCACGGTCGTGGGCAACCCGGTGCTGCACAAGGAGTGCAAGGACGTCACCGAGTTCGACGACGAGCTGGCCCGGCTGATCGACGACATGTTCGCGAGCCAGCGGACGGCGGAGGGCGTGGGCCTGGCCGCCAACCAGATCGGTGTCGACCTCAAGGTCTTCGTCTACGACTGCCCGGACGACGACGGCGTGCGGCACGTGGGCGCGGTCTGCAACCCGGTGCTCGACGAGCTGGCGCCCGAGGAGCGGGTCCTGGACGACTCCAACGAGGGCTGCCTCTCCGTCCCGACGGCGTATGCCCCGCTGGCCCGCCCGGACTACGCGGTGGTCCGCGGACAGGACGCCAAGGGCAACCCGGTGAAGATCCGGGGCTACGGCTACTTCGCCCGCTGCCTCCAGCACGAGACGGACCATCTGTACGGCTATCTGTACATCGACCGGCTCTCGAAGCGGGACCGCAAGGACGCACTGCGGCAGATGGCGGAGAACACCCCGCGCTACGAGACCGTGCCGAACGACTGAGCGCACACCCGGCTGCCACCGACGGGCCCGGTCCTTCCCGCGAGGGGACCGGGCCCGTCCGGCTTCTTTTCCGAGTGGGCGTCAACTGCCATTCATTTATGGGTAGTTGACGCGCGTTGACTCGTCCGACAGGCTCTCTCCCCACACCTCCTCACGACGGCAGGGAGCCCCCTCGGGGTACTCCCGGTTCGCAGAATGACTGCTGCCCGCCCTCGCCGGGCTCGCCCGCGAGCTGCGCGCCGCGGAACGGGCCCGGAGCGACGGACCCCTACAAACGGCGGGCGCCGCGCGGCCGGTCACGGCTGCGCGGCGCCCTGGCTCAGAAGCTGGGCCCGAATCTCAGAAGTCGTCGTCGAAGGCGACCGAGCCCTCCACCGCCACCTGGTACGCGGACGGCCGGCGCTCGAAGAAGTTCGTCAGCTCCTGCACGCCCTGGAGCTCCATGAACGAGAACGGGTTCTCGGAGCCGTAGACCGCCGGGAAGCCCAGCCGGGTGAGCCGCTGGTCGGCGACGCACTCCAGGTACTGCCGCATCGACTCGGTGTTCATGCCGGGCAGTCCGTCGCCGCACAGATCACGGCCGAACTGCAGCTCCGCGGCCACCGCTTCCTTCAGCATGTCGGTGACCTGTTGCTGGAGCTCGTCGTCGAAGAGGTCCGGCTCCTCCTTGCGGACGGTGTCCACGACCTCGAACGCGAAGTTCATGTGCATCGTCTCGTCACGGAACACCCAGTTGGTGCCCGTGGCGAGACCGTGCAGCAGACCCCGTGAGCGGAACCAGTAGACGTACGCGAACGCGCCGTAGAAGAACAGCCCCTCGATGCACGCCGCGAAGCAGATCAGATTCAGCAGGAAACGGCGGCGGTCGGCCTTCGTCTCCAGCCGCTCGATCTTCTCGACCGAGTCCATCCACTTGAAGCAGAACTGGGCCTTCTCACGGATGGACGGGATCTCCTCGACCGCGTCGAAGGCGGCGGCGCGGTCCTGAGGGTCGGGCAGATAGGTGTCCAGCAGCGTCAGATAGAACTGGACGTGCACGGCCTCCTCGAAGAGTTGCCGCGACAGGTACAGCCGCGCCTCGGGGGAGTTGATGTGCTTGTACAGCGTCAGCACCAGGTTGTTGGAGACGATCGAGTCGCCCGTCGCGAAGAACGCGACCAGCCGGCCGATCATGTGCTGCTCGCCGGGGGACAGCTTGGCGAGGTCGGCGACGTCGGAGTGCAGGTCGACCTCCTCCACCGTCCAGGTGTTCTTGATCGCGTCGCGGTAGCGCTCGTAGAAGTCCGGGTAGCGCATGGGCCGCAGGGTCAGCTCGAAGCCCGGGTCGAGCAGGTTCTTCTCGGAGTCGGTGGTGCTCATTACTGGCAGGCCTCGCAGGACTCGGGGTTTTCGAGGGAGCAGGCGATCGCGTCCGCGTCGGGCGCCGAAGCCTGCTGTACGGGAATGGGGGCGGCGGTCGTGCCCTGGCCAAAGGCGGCACGGGCGATCCGGGTCGCCGGGCGCGAGCGCAGGTAGTACGTCGTCTTCAGCCCCTGCTTCCAGGCGTACGCGTACATCGAGGAGAGCTTGCCGATCGTCGGCGTCTCCAGGAACAGGTTCAGCGACTGGCTCTGGTCCAGGAACGGCGTACGGGCCGCGGCCATGTCGATCAGGCCGCGCTGCGGGATCTCCCACGCCGTGCGGTACAGCGCCCGCACCTCCTCCGGGATCCAGGCGAAGCCCTGCACCGAGCCACTGGCCTCGCGCAGCGCCTCACGGGTGCGCGCGTCCCACACCCCCAGCTGCTTCAGCTCATCCACCAGATACGCGTTGACCTGGAGGAACTCACCGCTGAGCGTCTCACGCTTGAAGAGGTTGGAGACCTGCGGCTCGATGCACTCGTAGACCCCCGCGATCGAGGCGATCGTCGCCGTCGGCGCGATGGCGAGCAGCAGCGAGTTGCGCATCCCGCTCTTCGCGACGCGGGCGCGCAGCGCCTCCCACCGCTCCGGCCAGTTCAGCTCGGTGTCGTAGTGGTCGGGGTGCAGCACGCCGCGTGCCGCCCGCGTCCGCGACCAGGCGGGCAGCGGTCCGGACCGTTCGGCGAGCTCGCAGGACGACTCGTACGCGGCGAGCATGATCCGCTCGGAGATCTTCGTGGAGAGCGCGCGGGCCTCGGGGGAGTCGAAGGGCAGCCGCAGCTTGAAGAAGACGTCCTGGAGACCCATGGCGCCCAGGCCCACCGGGCGCCACTTGGCGTTGGAGCGGCCGGCCTGCTCGGTCGGGTAGAAGTTGATGTCGACGACCCGGTCCAGGAAGGTCACGGCGGTGCGGACGGTGGCGTCCAGCCGCTCCCAGTCGATGGAGCCGTCGGTGACGAACGCGCCGAGGTTGACCGAGCCCAGGTTGCAGACCGCCGTCTCGCCGTCGTCGGTGACTTCGAGGATCTCGGTGCACAGGTTCGACGAGTGGACGACGGTGCCCGGCTCGGCGGTCTGGTTCGCGGTCCGGTTGGAGGCGTCCTTGAACGTCATCCAGCCCTGGCCGGTCTGCGCGAGGGTGCGCATCATCCGGCCGTACAGCTCGCGGGCCGGGATCGACTTGCGGGCCAGCCCCTGGGCCTCGGCGGCCCGGTACGCGACGTCGAACTCGTCGCCCCACAGGTCGACGAGGCCGGGCACGTCGGCGGGCGAGAACAGTGACCAGTCGCCGTCCGCGTCGACCCGGCGCATGAACTCGTCCGGGATCCAGTGCGCCAGGTTGAGGTTGTGCGTACGCCGCTGGTCCTCACCCGTGTTGTCGCGCAGCTCCAGGAACTCCTCGATGTCCGCGTGCCAGGTCTCCAGGTAGACGGCGGCGGCGCCCTTGCGGCGGCCCCCCTGGTTGACCGCGGCGACGGAGGCGTCGAGCGTCTTCAGGAACGGCACGATGCCGTTGGAGTGCCCGTTTGTGCCGCGGATCAGCGAACCGCGGGAGCGGATGCGGGAGTACGGAAGACCGATGCCGCCCGCGTGCTTCGAGAGCCGGGCCACCTGGTGGTAGCGGTCGTAGATCGAGTCGAGCTCGTCCAGCGGGGAGTCCAGCAGGTAGCAGGAGGACATCTGCGGGTGCCGGGTACCGGAGTTGAAGAGCGTGGGGGAGGAGGGGAGGTAGTCGAGCCGGCTCATCAGGCCGTACAGCGCCGCCACTTCGTCCACGGCGCGTTGCGACTCGTCCTCGGCGAGCCCGGACGCGACCCGCAGCATGAAGTGCTGGGGCGTCTCGATGACCTGACGGGTGTGCGGGTGGCGCAGCAGGTAGCGGCTGTGCAGGGTCCGCAGCCCGAAGTAGCCGAAGCGGTCGTCCGCGCCGTCGGCGAGCGAACGCTCCACCAGCGCGTCGAGGGCGGCCGAGTGGTGGGCGACGAACGCGGCGGTGCGGTCCGCGATCAGGCCCTCGCGGTGCCCGACGGCGACCGAGGCGGAGAAGGAGACCGCGCCCTGGCCGGCCGCCTCGTCCGCGATGGTGAGGGTAAGGAGCCGGGCGGCGAGCCGGGAGTAGGCGGGGTCCTCGGAGATCAGACCCGCGGCGGCCTCGGTGGCCAGCGAACGCAGCTCCGCCTCGTCCGCCCGGGCACTGCGGCCGCGCAGCGCGGCCGCAGCGACCCGGCCGGGGTCGGTGTCGGGCAGATCGGCGGTGAGGCCGGTCAGGGTCCGCAGCAGCGCGGCCCCCGGTCCGTCCTGTGCGGCTGCCTCGGACTCGGCTGCTGCGGACGCGGCGGCTGAAGCCGGATCGGCTGGCGCGATGGTCACGTGGTGCTCTCCCTCGCTCGGCTCGGGGCCGGCGGGGAACGGGGCAGCCCTGCGGACGCGCACACCCGGGTCGGGGCAGCGCTCCGCACGGCGTCCACCGGCCCAACCGCGAGGCCCGGACGTCTGGGCATCCGGTTCGGTCGAGCCGGATGCGCTGCCGGCAGGTCATCGGACTGACTCCGGGGTGCACAAAAGTGCACTGGATACACCGTTGCGGGACAGTTCCGGATTCTCACCGGATTCCCCTGCGGCGACAGCGAGGACGAGCATACATGTGGGGGCTGCCCGAAGAGGCAGCCCCCACATGTTGTGTCGGGTCGACCGGGTCCGATCCGTGCGGACGGCCCGGACGCGGGTGGTCAGTGACTGCCCGGCGCCCCCGCGGTGGCCGGCGGGAGTTCCGCCCTGACGCCCGGGTCGCCCGCGTCGGCGGTGTAGTCGGCCGGGGAGGTCTCGTCGATCCCGGCGGGCGCCTTCACGGCGTTCAGGACGAAGGTGAGCACCACCGTCACCACCACGTTCAGCACGAACGCGGTGAGGCCGATGTAGCCGATCTCGCCGATGCCGGGGATCTGTGCGGACGAGCCGCCGAAGTGCTTCTGCGTCGGCGAGGCGACCCCGTACGCGGCCACCGTCCCGTACACCATGCCGACCGCCCAGCCCGCGAGCAGCGCCCAGCGGTGGAACCAGCGGGTGAACAGGCCGCCGACCAGGGCCGGCATCGTCTGGAGGATCCAGATGCCGCCGAGCAGCTGGAAGTTGATCGCGACCGTCTTGTCCATCGTGAGGACGAAGGCGAGCGCGCCGACCTTGACCAGCAGCGACACCAGCTTGGAGATCTTGGTCTCCTGCTCCGGGGTCGCGTCCGGCTTGAGGAAGTCCTTGTAGATGTTGCGGGTGAAGAGGTTCGCCGCGGCGATCGACATGATCGCGGCGGGTACCAGCGCGCCGATGCCGATGGCGGCGAACGCGACGCCCGCGAACCAGTCCGGGAACATGTTCTCGAACAGCTGCGGGATGGCCAGCTGTCCGTTGTCCACCTTGATCCCGGCCGCGATGGCCATGAAGCCGAGCAGCGCCAGAAGGCCCAGCATCAGCGAGTACAGCGGCAGGATCGTGGTGTTGCGCCGGATCACATCACGGCTGCGGCTGGAGAGCGTCGCCGTGATCGAGTGCGGATACATGAACAGCGCCAGCGCCGAGCCCAGCGCCAGGGTGGCGTACCCCCACTGGCCCGCCTCGCCCGGCGCGAGCGCGCCGCGCGGCTTGCCGGTGGCCGGGTTGGTCTGCGAGAACGCATCGCCCGCCTTGGCGAAGACGTCGTCGAAGCCGCCCAGCTTGATCGGGATGTAGATGATCGCCACCGCGATGACCAGGTAGATCAGCCCGTCCTTGACGAACGCGATCAGCGCGGGTGCCCGCAGCCCGGACGAGTAGGTGTACGCGGCGAGCACCGCGAACGCGAGCAGCAGCGGCAGGTCCTTGACGAACCAGTGGGTGTTCTCGCCGCCGCCGACGCCCATCACGTCCAGCACCGCCTGGATGCCGACGAGCTGGAGCGCGATGTACGGCATCGTGGCGAGGATGCCCGTGAGGGCGACCGCCAGCGACAGGCCCTTCGAGCCGAAGCGCCCGCGCACGAAGTCCGAGGTGGTGACGTATCCGTGCTTGTGCGAGACCGACCAGAGCCGCGGCAGGAAGGTGAAGATCAGCGGGTACACCAGGATGGTGTACGGCACGGCGAAGAAGCCCGCCGCGCCCGCCGCGTAGATCGCCGCCGGCACGGCGACGAAGGTGTAGGCGGTGTACAGGTCGCCGCCGAGCAGGAACCAGGTGACCCAGGTGCCGAACGACCTTCCGCCCAGGCCCCATTCGTCGAGGCTGGCCTCGTTCTCGGCCTTGCGCCAGCGCGCCGCCAGGAAGCCCATGACCGTGACGGCCACGAAGAAGAAGATGAAGACGCCGAGCGCGACGCCGTTCACACCGTCCTTCACGCCGACTCACCTCCCTTGCGGGCGCGTTGGTCACGCTGCCACAGCTTGTACGCGATCATCGTGAGCGCGGTGGAGATCAGTACCCAGAGCATCTGGTACCAGTAGAAGAACGGAATGCCGATGAAGGTGGGGTCCACCTTCGCGTACGAACTCACCCAGAGCATCGCCACGAACGGCGCGATGAGACAGAGGGCGATGACCACCCGCACCGGTGTGACGGTGGGCGGCTTTGCTTCTGGGTCTGCTGGCATGCGGCGACTCCGTCCCCTCGCTGATCACCCTGTGATGCGCAGGAAATCTAGGGGAGGCTTCCGGTCACCGTCACCCCCTGTCCGCGTTGCGGTCCGGCAACGGTCCCCTGAGCGGGTACTTGTGTTCGTTTTCCCGCCAGACGTACGGCAGTCGGTCCGTACCAAGGTGTGCGAAAGGCCCCCGCGCGGTGGTGCGTTACGCGGGGGCCGTGAGCGGTGGGACGGGCTCAGTCCATGGGCCGCTTCAGCCGCGCCACGAACTTGTACCGGTCGCCCCGGTAGACCGAGCGCACCCACTCCACCGGCTCGCCCTGCCCGTCGAGCGAGTGCCGGGAGAGCATCAGCATCGGCAGTCCCACGTCCGTACCGAGCAGGCCGGCCTCGCGCGGGGTGGCCAGCGAGGTCTCGATGGTCTCCTCGGCCTCGGCCAGCCGTACGTCGTACACCTCCGCCAGTGCGGTGTAGAGAGAGGTGTACTTCACCAGTGAGCGGCGCAGCGCGGGGAAGCGTTTGGCCGAGAGGTGCGTGGTCTCGATCGCCATCGGCTCGCCGCTGGCGAGCCGCAGCCGCTCGATCCGCAGCACCCGGCCGCCGGTGGTGATGTCGAGCAGTCCTGCGAGCGTGTCGTCGGCCGTCACATAGCCGATGTCCAGCAGCTGGGAGGTCGGTTCGAGGCCCTGGGCGCGCATGTCCTCGGTGTACGAGGTGAGTTGTAGGGCCTGCGAGACCTTCGGCTTGGCGACGAAGGTGCCCTTGCCCTGGATGCGCTCCAGCCGCCCCTCGACGACCAGCTCCTGGAGCGCCTGGCGCACGGTGGTGCGCGAGGTGTCGAATTCGGCGGCCAGGGTCCGCTCCGGCGGCACGGGGGTGCCCGGCGGCATGGTGTCCGTCATGTCCAGCAGATGTCGCTTCAGTCGGTAGTACTTCGGGACGCGCGCCGTCCGCGTGGCCGCGCCCGTCTCGTTCTCCGTACTGCCCCCGTCGGCACCCATGGTCCGCCTTCCCGACGCTTGTGCTGCTGCCGTCACCGGCTCCTCCGTCTGTCGCGGCTCACATGGTGGCACGGTCCGGTCACGGCTGGTCGCCCTCCCTCAGGTGTCGGTCCTGTAACGGACGCGAGTGCACTTCTTATACACCCTTGACACCCCTAAAGGTCTAGGCCAAGCTCCCGGTGCTGGTCTAAACCATTAAAGACCAGGTCCAGCCCCAGCAGTACTCGTCGAATGTCTTCGCGGTGGGCGGGGTTGCAGTATCCCTGAGGAGGGTTTGGCGTGAAGCGCAAGCTCATCGCGGCGATCGGCGTCGCGGGCATGATGATCGGCCTCGCGGCGTGTGGGTCCGACGACGGCGGTGACAGCGGCAAGAAGGCCGGTCCGGACGCGTACAAGGGCCAGACCCTGACCCTGTGGACGATGTCCGGCTCGAACCCGCCCGGGTGGACCAAGGCGGTCACCGAGGAGTTCGAGAAGAAGACCAAGGCCAAGCTGAAGATCGAAGTCCAGGACTGGAACGGCATCCAGCAGAGGGTCACCACCGCACTCTCCGAGTCCAACCCGCCGGACGTCCTGGAGATCGGCAACACCCAGACCCCGGCGTACGCCAAGACCGGCGGTCTCGCCGAGCTCGGCGACCTGAAGAAGGAGATCGGCTCCGCCTGGGCCGACGGCGTCAACCAGCCCTCCGTCTTCGACGGCAAGCAGTACGCCCTGCCGTGGTACGTGGGCAACCGCGTCGTCATGTACAACAAGAAGGTCTTCAAGGACGCCGGTATCACCGAGACGCCGAAGACCCGCGCCGAGCTCTTCAAGGCGTTCGAGGCCATCGAGAAGAAGGGCGACGCCGAGCCGATCTACCTGCCCGGCCAGAACTGGTACTTCTTCGACGGCCTGCTCGTCGGCAAGGGCGTCTCGCCGGTGAAGAAGGAAGGCGACAAGTACGTCTCCAACCTGGCCGACCCGAAGGTCGCCGAGGCCATGGACATCTACAAGCAGTACCAGGCCTTCTCCAAGGCCCCCAAGGACAAGGACGAGGCCACCCCGCAGCAGGCCGAGGTCTTCGCCAAGGGCAGGACCGGCGCCGTCATCGCCATGGGCTACGAGGCCGGCACCGCCATCAAGGCCAACCCGAAGCTCAAGGACGACATCGGCTTCTTCACCATCCCCGGTGAGACGGCCGACAAGCCCGAGGGCGTCTTCCTCGGCGGCTCCAACCTCGCCGTGGCCGCGGGCAGCGAGAAGCAGGACCTGGCCAAGGAGTTCCTGAAGATCGCGCTCTCCGAGCAGAACGACGGCGCGCTCATCAAGGAGGCCGGCTGGTCCCCGAAGAACGACGCCATGCAGAAGTACACCGTCGGCCAGCCCGCCGCCGAGGCTGCCGGTCCGGCCGCCGCCAAGTCCGGTGGCACCACGCCGCTGATACCGGAGTGGGCGCCGGTCGAGAACCCGCCGAACCCGATCAAGACCTACATGACGCTGGTTCTCCAGGGCAAGTCGCCCGCCGAGGCCGCCAAGCAGGTCGAGGGCGAGCTCAACAAGCGCCTCGGCCAGCAGCAGTAGTCGCAAGCAGCGCGTCCCGCGCCGGGGCGGCGGGCCCCGACCCGCCGCCCCGGTCGTACGCACCGTTCCGTGTAGGGCTTTGTCGGAAGAGATGGCGAGCATGGCAGTGCAGACCGATCCCACGGATGTGGCCAAGTCGGCCGCAGTCCGCGGGCAGGACGGGAAACCACCCGTCGGGCAGCGCGGGGGAGACAAGCGGAAACCGGGTATCGGCGCGGCGCCGTACCTGTTGATGATTCCTGCACTCGCGGTGACGGCGCTCTTCCTCGGGTATCCCCTGGTGAAGAACGTCGTGCTGTCGTTCCAGAACCTCAATATGGGGCAGCTGATCCAGCATGTCACCGAGTGGAACGGCTTCGAGAACTACCAGGAGATCCTCACCGGTGAGGACTTCTGGAGGGTCACACTCCGCACGATCGCGTTCACCGGCGTCAACGTCCTGCTGACCATGGTGCTCGGCACCCTGATCGGACTGCTGCTCGCCCGCCTCGGCAAGAAGATGCGGTTCACCCTGATGATCGGCCTGGTGCTCGCCTGGGCGATGCCGGTCGTGGCCGCGTCCACCGTGTTCCAGTGGCTGTTCGCCTCGCGCTTCGGCGTCGTCAACTACGTACTGGACAAGCTCGGCTGGCACTCGATGGCCGACTTCAACTGGACCGGATCGCAGTTCTCCACCTTCTTCGTGGTCACCCTGCTGATCGTCTGGCAGTCCATCCCGTTCGTGGCGATCAACCTGTACGCGGCGACCACGACGATCGCCAGGGAGCTGTACGAGGCCGCCTCGCTCGACGGCGCCGGCGTCTGGAAGAGCTTCACCTCGGTGACGTTCCCGTTCCTGCGGCCCTTCCTCTACGCCACGACCTTCCTCGAAGTCATCTGGATCTTCAAGGCATTCCCGCAGATCTTCACCATCAGTGAGGGCGGACCCAACCGCCTCACCGAGACCCTGCCGGTCTACGCCTTCATCGAGGGCGTCGGCAACCAGCACTACGGCATGGGCGCGGCCATCTCGCTGCTGACCATCCTGATCATGCTGGGGCTGACCTCCTACTACCTCCGCATCGTTCTCAAGCAAGAGGAGGACGAGCTGTGAAGCGTTCACTGTTCGGCCGCATCTGGCCCAACGCGACGGCGATCGTCCTCTTCGCCGGCCTGGTCTTCCCCGTCTACTGGATGTTCAGCACGGCGTTCAAGCCGACCGGCGACATCATCACCGAGGCACCGGTCTGGTTCCCGGCCGACGTCACGTTCGAGCACTTCAAGACGGCGTACCACGCACCGAACTTCCTGACCCTGGTCAGGAACTCACTCACCGTCACCCTGGTCGCCGTGGCCCTCTCGCTGATCATTGCGCTCTTCGCGTCGTTCGCGCTGGCCCGGATGCGGTTCAAGGGCCGCAAGGGCATGATCCTGGTCTTCATGATCGCCCAGATGGCGCCGTGGGAAGTCATGGTCATCGCGATCTACATGCTGGTCCGCGACGCGGACATGCTCAACAGCCTGGTCCCGCTGACCCTCTTCTACATGGTGATGGTGCTCCCCTTCACGATCCTCACGCTGCGCGGCTACGTTGCCGCGGTGCCCAAGGAACTGGAGGAGTCCGCCATGGTCGACGGCTGTACCCGCCCGCAGGCCTTCGTCAAGGTGATCCTGCCGCTGCTCGCCCCCGGGCTGATGGCCACCTCGCTCTTCGGCTTCATCACCGCCTGGAACGAATTCCCGCTGGTCCTGATCCTCAACAAGGATCCCGAGGCCAAGACGCTCCCGCTCTGGCTCTCCCAGTTCCAGAGTCAGTTCGGCGACGACTGGGGTGCCACCATGGCGGCGGCCTCGATCTTCGCCGTCCCGATCCTCATCCTGTTCGTCTTCCTGCAGCGCAAGGCCGTCAGCGGCCTCACCGACGGTGCCGTGAAGGGATAACGCCGCCCATGACCACTTTGATATCCGCCACGGACACCGTCACCCGCGACGCGCTCGCCGTCCTGCAGCCCGGATTCACCGGCACCACCGCCCCGGACTGGGTGCTGCGCCGGGTCGACGAAGGCCTCGCCTCCGTCGCCCTGTTCGGCCGCAACATCCGCACGCCCGAACAGGTCGCCGCGCTCACCGCCCAGCTCAGGGCCGAGCGCGAGGACCTTCTCGTCGCGATCGACGAGGAGGGCGGTGACGTCACCCGCCTGGAGGTGCGCACCGGCTCCTCATTCCCCGGCAACCTGGCCCTCGGCCACGTCGACGATCTCGACCTGACCCGCGCGGTCGCCCAGGAGCTCGGCCGCCGGCTCGCCGCGTGCGGCGTCAACCTCAACTGGGCGCCGTCCGCGGACGTCAACTCCAACCCGGGCAACCCGGTCATCGGCGTACGGTCCTTCGGCGCCGACCCCCGGCTCGTGGCCCGGCACACCGCCGCATACGTCGAGGGCCTCCAGGCCGCCGGGGTCGCCGCCTGCACCAAGCACTTCCCGGGGCACGGCGACACCGCGATCGACTCGCACCACTCGATGCCGCGCATCGACGTGGACCTGGAGACCCTGCACGCCCGTGAGCTGGTGCCCTTCGGGGCGGCGATCGCGGCGGGCACCAAGTGCGTGATGAGCGCGCACATCCTGCTGCCGGCGCTCGACCCGGACCGCCCCGCCACGGTGAGCCCGCGGATCCTCACCGGCCTGCTCCGCGAGGAGCTGGGCTACGACGGCCTGATCGTCACCGACGCCGTGGAGATGCAGGCCATCGCCGCGACGTACGGCATCGAGCGCGGTTCCGTCCTCGCGATCGCCGCCGGGGCCGACGCGCTGTGCGTCGGTGGCGGACTGGAGGACGACGGCACGGTGCTCCGGCTGCGCGACGCGCTGGTCCGGGCCGTGCGCGGCGGTGAACTCGCCGAGGAGCGGCTCGCGGACGCGGCCGCACGGGTACGTGCCCTCGCGTCCTGGACGCAGGGGGCCGAGGGGGCCGGTTCGGAGCCGTGCGCGGCACAGCAGGAGGGGACCGCGCCCGGCACCGGAATCGGGTCCGACATCGGCCTGGTCGCCGCCCGTCGGGCGGTGCGGGCGACCGGCTCCGCCGGCCCGCTGACCGAGCCCGCCTACGTCGCCGCGTTCACCTCCGCGGCGAACATCGCAGTCGGTGACGAGACCCCGTGGGGCGTCGCCGCCGAGCTGGTCCGGCTGCTGCCGGGCACGGAGACCGGCACGTACAGCAGCGAGACCGGGGCGCCCGTCGCCGCGGTGCTGCGGGCGGCGGGGGAGCGGCGCATCGTCGTGGTCGTCCGCGACGTCCACCGCCACGCCTGGATGGGCGAGGCACTCGACGGTCTGGTGGCCCGGCGCCCCGACACGGTCGTGGTCGAGATGGGCGTCCCGCAGGCGGCCCCCAGGGGCGGCCTGCACATCGCCACCCACGGCGCGGCCCGCGTCTGCGGCCTCGCGGCGGCGGAGATCGTCGTCAGGGGCACGGACGGCCCGACGGCCTGAGTACCGGTGGCGTGATGCGGGGCCGGGGGCCGCATCACGCCCGCGACGGCACAGGAGAGGGCCGGGACACCCGGCGTGGGTGTCCCGGCCCTCCCGTATGTGCTCAAAACGCGCCCTACAGCCCCTGCCACGCCGGCTTCGCCGCGTACGTGGCGCGGAAGTAGTCCGCCAGCTTCAGTTTGGACGCGGCGGCCTCGTCCACCACCACCGTCGCGTGCGGATGCAGCTGGAGCGCCGAGGCGGGAACGATCGAGGCGACCGGCCCCTCCACCGTCTGCGCCACGGCGTCCGCCTTGCCCTTGCCGGTGGCGAGCAGGATCGGGTGGCGGGACTCCAGGATGGTGCCGATGCCCTGGGTGATCACGTGGTGCGGCACCTGTGTGATGTCGTCGTCGAAGAAGCGCGCGTTGTCGATCCGGGTCTGTTCGGTGAGCGTCTTGATCCGGGTGCGGGAGGCGAGTGAGGAGCACGGCTCGTTGAAGCCGATGTGCCCGTCGGTGCCGATGCCGAGGAGCTGCAGGTCCACCCCGCCGGCCTCGGCGAGCGCCCTGTCGTACGCCAGGCAGGCCGCCTGGACGTCCTCGGCGGAGCCGTCGGGGCCCATGAAGGACGCCTCGGACAGGCCGAGCGGTTCGACGACCTCGCGCAGCACCACGGAGCGGTAGGACTCCGGGTGGCCCGCGGGCAGTCCGACGTACTCGTCGAGCTGGCAGATGCGGGCGCGCGAGGCGTCGACGGCACCGGAGCGGACCTTGGCCGCCAGCGCCTGGTAGATGGGCAGCGGGGTCGAGCCGGTGGCAACGCCGAGAAGGGCGTCGGGCTTGCGGCTCAGGAGGGCGCCGATGGCCTCCGCGATGAGTTCGCCGCCTGCCTTGGCGTCCGGGACGATGACAACTTCCACGCGGGGCCTGCCGATCTGAAGAGTTGAGTCAGGTGGTATAGACCAATCTGTCTCCAATCTAGCAGACCTCGGCAACGCGGGCGCGGGGGATGTGCCCGCCCCGGGCACGGCCCGCCGGCGGCCGTCCGGCCCTCCGGGGTCGACGGGTCAGGACGGCGCCGCCGACGCCGCGGCCGGCGACGTTTGCCCGTCGAGGAGCGGTGCGTGGTGCGTGCTCCCGGCGTGCGGCCGGAAGTCCTCGTACTGGATGCACTCGGGCTTTCGGGCGGTGCGGCGAGAGCGCGTGCCGCGCGCTGCGACGGGGCGAACGTTGCCTGTCGGCGCCTGGGTGGCCGCCGCCGTCGCGGAAGCCGCGCTTCGTACTGCTCACAGCTCGGGGCGCCTCGGGCGACGCCGCGCTGTATGCCGAGTACATGCTGGAGATCCGGCTCGGTCTGCCCTGTGGAACCGCCCCGGGAACACCCGCGGGCCACGGCGCCGGGACGGGACCCTCAGCCCGTCCGGCACCGCAGCCCGGAGTAAGACCGGCCGTCACGGACGGTCTGTTCGGCCGGCGGTGTGCGGTGCCCCCGGCCGGGGAGAGGTACCGGCGCGGTCAGGGCAGAGAGCGCGGGTACCTCGATCCGCTCTCCTGTGCGGGGAGAGCGGAAGCTCTGTGCTTAGCATTGTGGACTAGACCATTCGCCTGTGTCCATCCATGTGGCAGCCGCAATTTTCCGGCCTTCTTCCCTTGCGCGCGCGGCCCGGTCGTTCGGTTCGGAGCCATAGCCCCTCCGCGGGTACGCTCGCACACGTGCCCTCCATGAACGACCTCGTCCGCCAGCACACAGCCCTCAGCGACACCGACCTGGAGTGGCTGCATCTGCTGGTCTCGGAGTGGCAGCTGCTCTCCGACCTCTCCTTCGCCGACCTCGTGCTCTGGGTCCCCACCCGCGACGGCACCCGCTATGTGTCCGTGGCGCAGATGCGTCCCAACACCGGTCCCACCTCCTACCAGGACGACATGGTCGGGCATCTGGTGCCGCGCGGCCGCCGTCCGCTGCTGGACGCGGCGCTGGACGAGGGCCGGATCGTGCGCGAGGGAGACCCGGAGTGGCGCGAGGAGGTGCCGGTACGGGTGGAGTCGATCCCCGTGCGCAGGGAGGGTCGGGTCCTCGCGGTCATCGCCCGCAACACCAACCTCCTCACCGTCCGCACGCCGTCCAGGCTGGAGCTCACCTACCTCCAGTCGGCCTCCGACCTGGCCCAGATGATCGCCGCCGGGGCCTTCCCCTTCCCCGGTCAGCAGGTCGACATGGATGCCTCGCCGCGCGTCGGCGACGGACTGATCCGGCTCGATGCCGACGGGGTCGTCCAGTACGCCAGCCCCAACGGCCTCTCCGCGTACCACCGGCTCGGCCTCGCTTCCGATCTGGTCGGCCAGCACCTGGGCGGCATCACCGCCGAACTCGCCCCCTCCCGGGGCCCGGTGGACGAGGCCCTGGTCAAACTGGCCAGCGGCTACGCGCCCCGGGAGTTCGAGGTCGAGTGTGCGGGCGGGGTGATCCAGCTCCGGGCGATCCCGCTCAAGCCCAAGGGTGTCCGCATCGGCTCCCTGGTCCTGCTTCGCGACGTCACCGAACTCCGCCGCCGCGAACGCGAGTTGATCACCAAGGACGCCACCATCCGGGAGATCCACCACCGGGTGAAGAACAACCTTCAGACGGTGGCCGCCCTGTTGCGGCTCCAGGCCCGGCGGATGGACTCCGTACGGGGCCGCGAGGCGCTCAACGAGGCGGTAAGGCGGGTCGGTTCGATCGCCATCGTCCATGAGACGCTGTCCCAGAATCTGGACGAGCGGGTGGAGTTCGACGAGATCGCCGACCGTGTCATCGCGATGGTCGCCGAGATCTCGCCGGGCAAGGTCACCTGTCGCCGGACGGGACGCTTCGGCATCCTCGACGCCGAAGTGGCCACACCCCTGGCGATGGTGCTCACGGAGGTCCTGCAGAACGCCCTGGAACACGCCTTCACGCTCGCCGAGTCCGGCACGGTGGAGGTGTCCGCGGTGCGCGGCGGTTCCTCCGCAGGGGCGCGGCTGCTGATCACGGTCCGGGACGACGGGTGCGGACTGCCCGAGGGGTTCGACCCGCAGCGCGCCGGCAATCTCGGTCTTCAGATCGTCCGGACGCTGGTGGAAGGCGAGTTGGGCGGTACCTTCGCCATGGTCCCGGCCCCCGAGCGCGGCACCCAGGCCGTGCTCGACATCCCCGTCCGGCCTCAGAAGTAGCCCTGCCGGTCCGCCCGTTCACCGGAGTGGGGAGGCGGACGAGCCGACGTGAACACAGCAGTGAGCCCGGACCGTTGTCGCGGTCCGGGCTCACTGTTTCATACATGCGCTTCGGGGGGTACTGCGCGCTGCGACTCGGGGGCGGGGTTGTGCGTACGCGCTGTACGCGCCGCCTGGCTGAGGCTCGTAGCGGTGGCGTCGGTCAGGCGCTGGCGTTACGCGCCCGGTTGCGAGCGGCGCGGCGCTTCATCGCGCGGCGCTCGTCCTCGCTGAGGCCACCCCAGACGCCGGAGTCCTGGCCGGACTCGAGCGCCCACTGCAGGCACTGCTCCATGACGGGGCAGCGGCGGCAGACGGCCTTGGCTTCCTCGATCTGCAGCAGCGCAGGACCGGTGTTGCCGATGGGGAAGAACAGCTCGGGGTCTTCCTCACGACAAACGGCGTTGTGACGCCAGTCCATGGCTGCTACCTCTCCTTGGTATTACATACTGTGCTTGTGAATGTGAACGCTTTCACGAATCCCCCCGCAGATGACGGGCCGACGCCCAGATGAACTGGTTGTGGTTCTGTGCAAGTGAGGAGGGGTTCTGGCTCTCAGCGGAGGCTGGTGTTGCGGGCCGTCCCGATCGCCATGTAGAGATTCGCAAACCTCAGCGGCGGATACAACCCCTTCTGGAAACTTTTTTTTGATTCCTCGGTGTCGACTAGGTCACAGCCGTACTTCTATGGGGTGGAGCCCAGCCCAAACGTTCGAGTTGAAGGACTTTAGACCCTTCTACTCACACAATCACACGCAGTGCACGGCGTACGCCTGTGAACGTCACACTTGTGCGCACTCCCAGGTGGTCGCCGTCCATCTGGAAGGGCAGTGGAACCTTTGAATGCAAGGTGAAGTCCGTGAGGTCGTGAAGTGAAACCGCGTGCTTCCCGGACGGGCCCTTCTCCGGGCTCGACGTGAGCAGCTGAGTGCCGTATCGGGCGACCGCCGGAGTGGAGAGCCTTTTCAGCCCGAGTACATCCAGGCCGGTGTCGAATGTGGCTTTCGGGGATGCGTACAGAGGCCGATTGCCCAGGTAGGACCAGGGGGCGGTGTTGGAGATTATGGACAGCGCCAGATCGGTGACCGGTTCCAGCCCGGGTGTCTCCAGGGTCATCACGCCCTGCCTGCGGTGCGGCTCGTCGATGAACTGCCGGACCACCTGGCGTACGTAGAGCGCGTGCGTGGAGCGCTTGCCGCGTTCGCGTTGCTGTTCGACCCGGCCGACCACGCCCGCGTCGAAACCGAGTCCGGCGCAGAAGGTGAACCAGCGTTCCGGGACGGATTCGTCCTCGGTGCCGGGGGTGCCGGCCGCCAGTCCGAGGCCGACCGTGCGTTCGGTCCGGTTGGCGAGTGCGTCCAGGATCGCTCCGGTCGCCTCCACCGCGTCGTTGGGCAGGCCCAGGGCGCGCGCGAACACATTGGTGGAGCCGCCGGGAACCACCGCGAGGCGCGGGAGGTTGTCCAGGTCGGGGCCGTTGTGGAGGAGACCGTTGACGACCTCGTTGACCGTGCCGTCGCCGCCCAGGGCGACCACCAGATCGATGTCGTCGCTGTCCGCGGCCCGCCGCCCCAGGTCCCGGGCGTGGCCCCGGTATTCCGTGGTCACGGCCTCCAGCTTCATTTCGCTGGCCAGCGCGTGGATGAGCACGTCGCGGGTCCGCGCACTGGTGGTGGTAGCAGCTGGATTGACCACGAGGAGTGCGCGCATGACCGCCAGACTACCTACCGCGCGGTATCACTCTGAAGCCCTGTCCCCCGACCTTCACGCTCGGTGACGACCCGGGTGCTGCGGGGTGGACCGGCCGTCCGTACCCGTACCGGTTTTGACCCCGACTTCGCTTTCGCGGCGCCGGGATGCCAACCTGCAAGGGTGAGTACTCAGCAGAACACGCCCGCTTCGTCGCCCTCGCCGAGGCTCGAACCGGTGAAGCCGAGCAGGATCACTCTCGTCGCCGGACTCACCGCCCTGGAAGGGGCGGCGCTGGCCATCGGCGGGATCTACATGCTGGTCGGGGGGCTGATCGGAAGCCCCGAGAGCTCGCAGCAGGCGGAGATGGGCGGTCTGACACTGATCGCGCTCGCCCTGATCCCGCTGTTCGCCGCCCGCGGTCTGATGGGGCGGCGCAGCTGGAGCCGCGGTCCCGCGCTCATCACGCAGATCATCGCGCTCCCGGTGGCCTGGACGCTGCTGCGGTCGCACGGTGTGCTGATCCCGGCCGGGATCGTCCTCGCCGCGGTGGCCGTGACGGGGCTCTACCAACTGGTCAGGCCAGCGACGGTCGAGGCGCTCGGCATCCGCCGGCCGGGCACCACTCCGGAGAGCTGAATCCGCCCCGCCCGATGACCGGGCGGGGCGGGGCGGCGGCACGGGGCGGCCGCAGGTGCAGGCGGGGCCCCGCCTGCGCGCGGCCCCGCCCGCTACTCCTCGATGAGCAGCCGCTCGCGCAGTTGTGCCAGCGTGCGGGCCAGCAGTCGCGAGACGTGCATCTGCGAGATGCCGACCTCCTGCGCGATCTGCGACTGGGTCATGTTGCCGAAGAAGCGCAGCAGCAGAATCCGCTTCTCGCGCGGCGGCAGGTCCTCCAGCAGCGGCTTGAGCGACTCCCGGTACTCGACGCCCTCCAGCGCCTCGTCCTCGGAACCCAGTGTGTCCGCGACCGCGGGGGACTCGTCGTCCGTGTCCGGCACGTCCAGCGAGAGCGTGCTGTACGCGTTGGCCGATTCCAGGCCCTCCAGGACCTCTTCCTCGGAGATGCCCAGCCGCTCCGCCAGCTCGTGGACCGTGGGCGAGCGCCCGTGCTGCTGGGAGAGCTCGGCGGTGGCCGTGGTCAGCGAGAGCCGGAGCTCCTGGAGCCGGCGCGGCACCCGGACCGCCCAGCCCTTGTCACGGAAGTGGCGTTTGATCTCGCCCACGACCGTGGGGGTCGCGTACGTCGAGAACTCGACGCCGCGGTCGGGGTCGAACCGGTCCACCGACTTGATCAGGCCGATCGTGGCGACCTGGGTCAGGTCGTCCAGCGGCTCGCCGCGGTTGCGGAACCGGCGGGCCAGATGCTCCACGAGCGGCAGATGCATCCGCACCAGCTGATTGCGCAGCTCCGCCTTCTCGGGCGACCCGTCGGGAAGCGCGCGCAGTTCGACGAAGAGCGCCCGCGCTCCGCTGCGGTCGTGTGGATCGTGGTGCCCGTGCTCGCTCATCTGGCCTGCCCGCTCCGCCTGCGACTGCTCCACCGCGACCGTACGGTCCACCGGTCCGTCCGCCCCGTCCACCGGATGGGGCCGGGCCTGTTGTTCCGGGATGCCTGCTGCGCGCACCACCCCTGGTCGCATCGTTTCGTCCCGCACAGGACCGTCCCCGTTCCCGTTGCTCACGCCGGCCCGGGTCCCGCGCCGCGCTGCTTGTAGAGGCTGATGCTGACCGTACGGTCGTCGGCCACCGAGGAGTCGACCTTCCCGGCCAGTGCGGAGAGCACCGTCCAGGCGAAGGTGTCGCGCTCCGGTGCCCGTCCGTCCGTCGTGGGGGCGGTCACCGTGACTTCGAGAGAATCCTCGACGAGCCGGAAGACGCAGCTGAGGACGGAGCCCGGCACGGCCTGCTGAAGCAGGATCGCGCAGGCCTCGTCGACCGCGATGCGAAGATCCTCGATCTCGTCGAGAGTGAAGTCCAAGCGCGCTGCGAGACCGGCCGTGGCCGTACGCAGCACCGACAGGTAGGCACCCGCAGCGGGCAGCCGGACCTCCACGAAGTCCTGATTCCCGGGCTCGCCTGCGATCTGGGACACCCTCACCTCCAAGGTGGCACAAACTCATTCGAGGATCCGGGAAGGGTGCCCCGGAGCCATGTGGTACGTCTTCGGTTCTGGTCCGCGACGCTATCGCGACCCATGATGCCGTGTCGCCAGAGCCCCAGCCCATGGCTGTCACTCATGGTAAGCCCATGAGTACACACGGTGGGTAGAGGTCTGCGGCGGTCAATTGCGAACAACCGGCGCCGGTTTGACGTACCCAGGCCTCAGACGATCGAACCGTCCTCGAAGCACCAGCGCCAGCTCTCGCCCGGTTCGAAGCTCCGCATCACGGGATGACCGGTCTCCCTGAAGTGTGCCGTGGCGTGCTGCAGGGGTGAGGAATCGCAGCAGCCGACATGGCCGCAGACCAGGCAGAGCCGCAGCTGCACGGGGTGGGTGCCCGCCGCGAGACAGTCGGGGCACGTGGCGCTGAGCGGGGCCGGTTCGGGGCGCGGCAGCGCGGACACGTGAGGGCAGTCACTCATGATTGTCAGGTTACGACGGATACGTGGACCGTGAGCTACGGATGCGAGGACCGTGGGATGGACGTATTGCCGCTGGTGGGGCTGATTGCGGCCAGTGCGGCGGTTGCCGGGGCGGCCCGCCGCACCCCCGTGCCGGCCCCGCTGCTGCTCGTCACCGCGGGCCTGATCGCCTCCTACCTCCCGGGGGTGCCCACGTACGCCCTGGACGCGCACGTCGTGCTGCCGCTGCTGCTGCCGCCGTTGCTCTACACGGCGGCCGTCGACAGCTCGTACCTCGATCTGCGGGCCAATTTCCGGCCGATCGCGCTGCTGTCGGTCGGATACGTGCTGTTCGCGACCGTCGCGGTCGGCTGGCTGGCGTACCGCCTCGTGCCCGACCTGCCGCTCACCGCCGCGCTGGTGCTCGGCGCGGTCGTCGCCCCGCCGGACGCGGTCACGGCCGCGGCGATCGCGCGCCGGGTCGGGCTGCCCGGCCGGGTCACGACGGTCCTGCAGGGCGAGTCCCTGGTGAACGACGCCACGGCGATCACTGCCTACAAGGTGGCGGTCGCCGCCGCCGTGGGCGAGGGGATGAGCTGGGGCGCGGGGATCAGCGAGTTCCTCCTCGCCGCGGTCGGCGGTGTCGTGGTCGGCCTGGCGCTGATGGTGCCGCTGCACTGGCTGCGCACCCACCTCAAGGAAGCGCTGCTGCAGAACACGCTGTCGCTGCTGATCCCCTTCGTGGCGTACGCGGCGGCCGAACGCGTACACGCCTCCGGGGTGCTCGCCGTGGTCGTCGTGGCCCTCTACCTGGGGCACCGGTCCTGGCAGGTGGATTTCGCGACCCGGCTCCAGGAGGCGGCCGTCTGGAAGATGGTCGCGTTCATTCTGGAGTCCGCGGTCTTCGCGCTGATCGGGCTCCAGCTGCCCTTCGTACTGAAGGGGCTCGGCGCGTACGCCGTGGCCGACGCGGTCCGGTATGCGGTCGTCGTCTTCCTCGCCGTGGTCCTGGTCCGCTTCATCTGGGTCTACCCGGCGACGTATCTGCCCCGGTGGCTGTCGAAACGGATCAGGGAACGCGAGCCCGACACCGACTGGACGGCTCCGCTGATCATCGGCTGGGCAGGGATGCGCGGTGTCGTCTCGCTCGCCATCGCCTTCTCCATCCCGTTCGCCATGTCCGACAAAAGCCCCTTCCCGGCCCGCAACCTGGTGCTGTTCCTGACCTTCACCACCGTCATCGGCACCCTGGTCGTCCAAGGGCTCACCCTGCCGCTGCTGGTGCGGGTCCTGAAGCTCCCGGGGCGCGACGCGAAGGCCGAGACGCTGGCCGAGGCACAGGCCCAGAGCGAGGCATCCGCGGCCGCCGAGGCGCGGCTGGACGAGCTGCTCGCCGACCGCCGCAACCAGCTGCCGGGACCCCTTGCCGACCGGCTGCGCACTGTGCTGGAACGCCGCCGCAACGCCGTGTGGGAGCGGCTGGGCGCGGCCAATCCGCTGACCGGGGAGTCGGCGGACGACACCTACCGGCGCCTGGCCAGGGAGATGATCGACGCCGAGCGCGCGGTGTTCGTGACTCTGCGGGACGAGCGGCGGATCGACGACGAGATGCTGAGAACGCTGCTCAGGCGGCTTGACCTGGAGGAGGCGGCGGCCTACCGGGAGGAGTCGGACGCCCCCTGAGGGCTGCCCGTGACGACCGCCGCGACCGTGGTCCCCGGAGGGAACGCACCCTCCCCGGCCAGTTCGGTGAGCGCGTAGAGCAGCTTGGCGACGTAGAGCCGCTCCACGGGCAGGCCGTGCCGCTGCTCGAAGTCGTCGGCGAAGGCGTGCAGGGCCGGGGGCGTACGGGCGTAGCCGCCGAAGTGGAAACGCTCGTCCAGGGACCAGGACCCGGCCGGGCCGCCGAAGGCCTCCTGCTGCAGTGCGCGCACCGCGTCCCCGAGGAAGCCGCCGCGCAGCACCGGGACGCCGAGGGCGCGCTGCCCGGGGGCGAGGCCGGCGGCGAGACCGGCGAGGGTGCCCCCGGTGCCGCAGGCCACCGCAACCGCGTCGGCTTGGCCGCGCAGCTCGCGCCCCAGCTCCGTACAGCCCTGTGCCGCCAGGGCGTTGCTGCCGCCCTCCGGGATGACACAGCACTCCCCGAAGGCGCTCAGCAGCCCCGCCAGGACCTCTGGATCGCCCTTCGCGCGGTAGGTCGCGCGGTCCATGAAGTGCAGGGTCATCCCGTCGGCTGCGCACTGGGCCAGCGAAGGGTTCAGGGGGCGGCCGACCAGTTCGTCACCGCGCACCACCCCGACGGTACGGAAGCCGAGCAGCCGCCCGGCGGCGGCGGTGGCCCGCAGATGGTTGGAGTACGCGCCGCCGAAGGTCAGCACGGTGCGCCCGGCGGCGGCCCGCAGATTGAGGGAGAGCTTCCGCCATTTGTTGCCGGGCAGATCGGCATGGATCAGATCGTCACGCTTGAGCAGCAGCCGTACGCCGTGGCGCGCGAAGCGCTCGTCCTCGACCGGTTGCAGGGGTGAGGGGAGCACCGGCTGCAGCCGGGAGAGGTCGAGCGCTTCGGAGGACATGCCGCAATTGTCGCCGGACCGGAGGGACGCCGGTCACCACAGGGGTTCCTGCCGTCGCCGAGGAGGCGTTTCTCGGCGACGACGGCGCGAGCACGTCGTCGTCGCCGAGTCCGGTGTGGTTGGCACGGCCGTGTCCGACAGGTGGACCCGGCCGTCCGATCCGGTCGATTCCGCGTGCAGCGGGCCGGATTCAGTCCTGTCCCAGCCACATGTCGGGGCCGAACACCTCGTAGTGGATGTCGGCCGCCGGGATGCCCTTTGCCAGCAGCTGGGCGCGCACGGCGCGCATGAAGGGCAGGGGGCCGCAGAGATAGGCGTGGGTGCCGGGGGCGACGGCGAGGCCGCTCAGATCGACCTGGCCGGTGCGGTCGGCCCGGTGGCCGGGCTCGGGGTCCTCGTACCAGAAGTGGGCCGCGGCGTCGGGGAGCTTGCCGGTGAGCTGGGCGTGGTCGTTACGCATGGCGTGGGTGGCGGGGGAGCGGTCGCCGTGCACGACGGTGACCGGGGCCCGGTGGCCGGTCGCCGCGAGGTGGTCCAGCATCGAGAGCATCGGGGTGCAGCCGATGCCCGCGGAGGCGAGCAGGAGCGGCGCGTCGGTGGAGTCGAGCACGAGGTCGCCGTACGGGGCGGAGACCCGCAGCAGGTCACCGGCCTTCACCTCGGCGTGCAGATGGCACGAGACCTCACCGTCCGGCGAGCCGCTGCCGTGCACCCGCTTGACGGTGATCGAGCGGAGCTGCGAGCCGGGGGCGCTGGAGAGGCTGTACTGGCGTATCTGGCGGGCCCCGTCGGGGAGTTCCACCTGTACGGAGACGTACTGGCCGGGCCGGAAGGCGGGTGCGGGCGCTCCGTCGGCCGGGCGGAGCTGGAAGGTGGCGACATCGGCGGTCTCCTCGGTCCGGGCGACCACCTCCCACTCGCGCCACACGTCGCCGGCGACGACGCCCTGCTGTGCGTACAGCCGCTCCTCGATCGAGATCAGGGCACCGGCCATCAGCCAGTAGACCTCGTCCCAGGCGGCGGCGACCTCCGGGGTGACCGCGTCGCCGAGCACCTCGGCGATGGCGGCGAACAGGTGGGTGTGCACGATGTCGTACTGGGCGGCGGTGACGCCGAGCGAGGCGTGCTTGTGGGCGATCCGGCCGAGCATCACGTCGGGGCGGGTGTCCGGGTGCTCGATCAGATGGGTCGCGAAGGCGGCGATGGAGCCCGCGAGGGCCTGCCGCTGGGCGCCGGACGACTGGTTGCCGCGGTTGAAGAGGTCGCGCAGCAGCTCGGGGTGGGCGTCGAAGAGCTTGCGGTAGAAGAGATCGGCGATGTCCCCGATGGCCGCGCCAACGGCGGGGAGAGTGGCACGGACGGTGGCGGTCGACGTCTCGGAGAGCATCGGGACTCCTCGCATGTGAATTGGTATGTGAGATTCGTATTTTTGGGCAGTGTGAAACCGGGCAGCGCGAAGCCGGGCGGTGTCGGGTCGGGCGGCAGGGCCTGTGGTGTGGTGTGCGGCTGCTCAGCCGGTGTCAGGGCGGGTGCGGCTGATGCCGATCAGCAGTGGACCGGTGGGGGATGTGACCAGTTCGGTGATGGTGAGGGGGTCGAGTGCGGCGTAGAAGGCCTCTTCCGCGTGGCGCAGCGCGCCGCGCAGCCGGCAGGCCGAGCGCAGGGGGCAGGGTGTGGCGCCCTCGCACTCGACGACGTCGCCGGGTCCTTCCAGTTCCCGTACGAGCCTGCCGATCGAGGCGGAGCGGCCTGCTCCGGTGAGGCTGAGCCCCCCGCCGCGGCCCCGTCGCGCCTCGATCAGTCCGAGGTGCTGGAGCTTGGCGACGACCTTTGCGGTGTGGGTGTACGGCACCTGCATGGTGGCCGCCACCTCCCGGGTGGTCGGCGGATCCTCGTTCTCCGCGACGGCGAGGCGCATCAGTACGCGCAGCGCCACGTCGGTGAATTTCGTCAGCCGCATGCCGGTAACCGTAGATAAGTTGCATCGAGGATGCAACTTAAGTCGGTGCGTGAACATCGCTGAGCGTTGTGCCCAGCACCAAGCCGATTAGTCACACTCTTTTGTGTAATGGTGCGACCGCTCTGCGTGCTGAAAGGCTTCTTCTCGCAGGTCAGCCGAAGACGGAGAGGACGTCAGATGTCCGTTGGTGAAGAGGTTCAGAACGCGTCGTTGCCGCCACAGCAGAGTCTGGGGACGGCGGCGGCGCGGAACCTCGCGACGACCACCAAGTCCGCCCCGCAGATGCAGGAGATCACCTCGCGGTGGCTGCTGAAGATGCTGCCGTGGGTGCAGGTGCAAGGTGGTACCTACCGGGTGAACCGCAGGCTGAGCTACTCGGTCGGGGACGGCAGGGTGACCTTCGTGCAGACCGGTGACCGGGTCGCGGTCATCCCCGCCGAGCTCGGAGAGCTCCCCGCCCTGCGGGACTTCGGTGACGAAGAAGTGCTGGGCGAGCTCGCCCGGCGGTGCGAGCAGCGCGAGATCGCGGCGGGGCAGGTGCTGGCCGCGGCGGGGGATGCGGCGGACAGCGTCTATCTGCTGGCGCACGGCAAGGTCGAGAAGATCGGCACCGGTCCGTACGGGGACGAGACGGTGCTCGGGCTCCATGCCGACGGGGCCTACTTCGGGGACCAGGCCCTGGTCGACGGCGAAGCCGTCTGGGAGTACACGGCCCGTGCCGTCACCGCCTGCACGGTGCTGACACTGAGCCGGGCGGACGTGGTGAACCTCGCCGAGCGCGCGGACTCGCTCCGCGACCACCTCGCCGGACTGCGCAGCATCCCGGAGCAGCGCACCAACAAGTACGGCGAGGCGGCGATCGACCTCTCCGCCGGTCACGTCGGCGAGGCCGTCGTCCCGCACACGTACGTCGACTACGACGCGTCCCCCCGCGAGTACGAACTGAGCGTCGCCCAGACCGTGCTGAAGGTCCACAGCCGGGTCGCCGACCTCTACAACCAGCCGATGAACCAGACCGAGCAGCAGTTGCGGCTCACGGTCGAGGCGCTGCGCGAGCGCCAGGAACACGAGCTGATCAACAACCGCGAGTTCGGGCTGCTCAACAACTGCGACTACGGGCAGCGCCTCCAGCCGCACGACGGCGCGCCCAGCCCCGACGACATGGACGAGCTGCTTTCGCGCCGCCGCGGCTCGAAGCTCTTCCTTGCCCATCCGAGGGCCATCGCCGCGTTCGGCCGAGAGTGCAACAAGCGCGGTCTGGTGCCGGAGAGCGTCGACGTCGGCGGACACCATGTGCCGGCCTGGCGAGGGGTGCCGATCTTCCCGTGCAACAAGATCCCGGTCACCGACGCCCGGACCACGTCGATCATCTGCATGAGGACGGGTGAGGCCGAGCAGGGCGTCATCGGGCTCCAGCAGTCCGGCATCCCCGACGAGATCGAGCCCAGCCTCTCGGTCCGCTTCATGGGGATCGACGAACAGGCGATCATCTCCTATCTGGTGACGGCCTATTACTCCGCGGCCATCCTCGTTCCGGACGCCCTGGGCGTACTGGAAAACGTCGAGGTCAGCCGCTGGCGGTAGCCCCTCGGGGGTCCGGACGACGGTGTCCGGGCCCCCGTCAACCTCCGCCACCGGGCAGCCGTGCCCGGGGCGGCCTCGGGAGGACGCCCCAGTGAGAACCCATCACGTACCCCAACCACCCACACCCCGGGCCCCGGGCGACGACGCCCCGCCCGTTCCCGCCCCGTCCGCCACCGTGGCGCAGGGCCAGGAGGCCGAGGTGCTCCTGGAGCGGACCCGGGCCCTCGTCGATCCCCAACTGCGCTCAGCCGTCGAGTCGTTGCCCGGATCGATCCGCCGCGTCGCGATGTACCACTTCGGCTGGCAGGAGGCCGACGGCAGCCCGTCCTCGGGTCCGGCCGGCAAGGCGATCAGACCGGCACTGGTCCTTGCCGCCGCCCGCGCGCTGGGCGGCGACCAGGAGCAGGCGGTACGGGCAGCCGTCGCCGTGGAGCTGGCCCACAACTTCACCCTGCTGCACGACGACGTCATCGACGAGGACCGGACGCGCCGTCACCGGGCCACCGCCTGGGCGGTTTTCGGCATTCCGGAAGCGGTCATCGCGGGCGACGCCCTGCTCGCCCTCGCCCAGCGGCTGCTCGCCGAGGACCCGTCCCCGGCCGGGGCCCGCGCCTCGGCGCGCCTGTCGACCTGCGTCATCGAGCTGTGCGCGGGCCAGCAGGCCGACTGCGCCTTCGAGGAGCGGGGCCCCGACGAGGTCACGCTGGACGAGTGCCTGATCATGGCCACCGCCAAGACCGGCGCCCTGCTCGGCTGCGCCTGCGCCCTGGGGGCGCTGTACGCGGGCGCGGGGGAGCGGGCGGTCGGCGCGATGGACGGATTCGGCCGGGAGGCCGGCCTCGCCTTCCAGCTCATCGACGACCTGATCGGCATCTGGGGAGACTCGGCGCGGACCGGGAAGCCGGTCGGGGCGGATCTCGTCGCCCACAAGAAGTCCCTGCCCGTCGTCGCCGCGCTGACCTCCGGCACCCCGGCGGCAGCCGAACTCGCCACGCTGTACCGGGGGTCGATGAACACACCCGGCGAGGTGAGCCGCGCCGCCGACGCCGTCGACCGGGCCGGCGGCCGGGACTGGGCGCAGATCGCCGCGGCGGACCGGATGGCCCGTGCGATCCATCACCTGTCCCGGGCGGTCCCCGACCTGGCCCGCGCGGGCGACCTCCTGACCCTGGCGGAGTTCGTCACCCGCCGGACCCACTGACCACGGAACGGAGGCAGGAGAAAGGGAACAGGGTGCCGAGGTCACAGGGCCCGTGAGAGGAAACGGAGGGCGACCGGGCGACTGTCATGGGCACGGGCTACAGTCCGTGCCCATGACAGACGAGTCATGGGCGGGGTGGTACCGGGACCGACAGGGTTCCGACGCCGTCGTCCTCACCACCGACGGACAGCAACTACACCTCCGGACAAGGGGCATCGACTTCGAGGGCGCGAGTTTCGACGGCCTCACCCCGGCCGTCGGCACGCCACCGGCCGACGACCGGTTCACCCTGGTGGACGGCGCGCTGAGCGACTGTGTCCTGGAGTGGGACCTGCCGCTCCCGGTCATCTGGGACGGATCCGTCCATCAGGCCACGCTCAGCTGCCTGTTGTCGCTGCGCCGCCCCGATTCGTACCTCGGTCTGGAGCTGCAGTTCGGCGGTGCGGCCTACACGTCCCATCGCGCCGAGAGCGACTTCGCGTCCGCGCTCGCCACGATCCAGCGCGCCCTGCCGCCCGGCGTGCGTCTCCAGACCTGCATCGCCTGTGCCTTCTCGGACTACTTCCCGGCCCCGGCCGCGGTGCGCGGACTGTCCGGCGGCCTCGCGTGCTTCCGGGGTGCCAAGGACGCCTACCGAGGGGTGGCCGGTGAGGGCGATGTCCGGGACCTGTGGGACCGGCGAACCGGATTCGTTCAGGAGATCTGGAGCTGCCGCGAGTTCGAGCCCCGCCCGGAGCAGGGAGCCGGTACGGGCCACCGGGGCGCCTTCCCGCTGGAACTCGCCTGATCGTCCGGCCCCGGCCGTATCCCGTGCCCGGTCCGTCGGCCGCCCCTGGGCTGCGCATCGGCTGCACGGCGAGCCGGGTCATCGGCGGCTGGCTGCGCAGGCTGCGGCTCCGCCTCCCCGGCACGGACATCACGCTGAGGGTCGACGTGTCGGCCCGCGCGCTGCTCCGCGACGTCGGCGCGGGCGGGCTCGACATCGCCTTCGTGCACGAGGTCGAGGGCTGCCCGCTGGCCGTCCCCGACGGCCTGGAACAGCGCGTACTCCTGGACCGGGAACCGCAGTTCATCTGCATGGCCAGGGACCACCCGGCCGCCGGGCGGCCCGTGGTCGACCTCGTGGACCTGGCCGCCGACCGGTGGATGGTCGACCCCACGGTGGACGGCGAATGGGACGGGCTGCGCCGGGTGTTCGACGAGGCCGGCCTCGCGCCGACCGTCCTGCACGGCGACTACCTCACCGCCGCCTCCCTCGTGGTGCTCGGCGAGGCGGTCGCCCCCTGCCAGCCCACCTCCGGACCGCGCTACGACATGGCGATCCGCCCGCTGCGCGACGACCCCCTCGCCGTACGTCTGCTGCTGGTGTCCCGGCCGGGCGTCGACACGACGACGGTGTACGGGGAGCTGGAGGCGGCCTACCGGGAGGCGGCCCGGCGCGCGGCCGGGTACCACCAGTGGCTGCTGCGCAACCGCAGCCCGCTCGCCCGCACGTCGTGAAGCACGGGTTCCCGATTCCGCCGAGAGCGAGGACCGGTTCCCACCGGGCGGCCCGGCGGGCAGAGTCGCTGCCATGAGGCTTCTGATGCTGGGCGGTACGGAATTCGTCGGGCGCGCCGTCACCGAGGAGGCGCTGGCGCGGGGCTGGGACGTCACGGTGTTCCACCGCGGCCGGCACGCACCCCCACCGGGCGTGACGGAGCTCCTGGGCGACCGCACCACCGAGGGCGGCCTCGCCGCCCTGGCCGGAACGGGCGACGACCCCGACGGCGGGCACGCCTGGGACCTGGTGGTCGACACCTGGAGCGGTGCCCCCTCGGGGGTACGGGACGCGGCCCGCCTGCTGGCCGGCCGGGCCGCCCGGTACGCCTACGTCTCCAGCCGCTCCGTGTACGACTACCCGGCTCCGGCCGGACTGCCGGAGGAGGGTCCGCTGGTGGCCGGCGCCTCGCCCGACGCGGGCGGGGACGTCTCGTACCCTCTGGCCAAGCGCGGCGGCGAACTGGCCGCGCTCGACGCCTTCGGTGACCGGGCCCTCCTCGCCCGCGCGGGACTGATCCTGGGCCCCTGGGAGAACATCGGCAGACTGCCCTGGTGGCTGCGGCGGATCGCCCGCGGTGGGCCCGTACTGGCCCCGGGCACACCGGATCTGAGACTTCAGTACATCGACGCCCGCGATCTCGCGAACTGGCTGCTGGACGCCGCCCGCGGCGGTCTGCACGGACCGTACAACCTGGTCAGCCGCCCGGGGCACGCCACCATGGGGCAACTGCTGGAGGCCTGTGTGCGTGTCACCGGCTCCGACGCGGCACTGCGCTGGACGCCCGCGGAGAGGATTCTCGCGGCGGGTGTGGAACCGTGGAGCGACCTGCCGGTCTGGCTGCCGCCGGGCGAGCTGTACGACACCCTGCACTGCGGAGACGTCAGCAAGGCGTACGCGACCGGCCTGCGCTGCCGCCCGGTCGAGGAGACGGTCGCCGACACCTGGAAGTGGCTGGAGGAGCTGGGCGGACAGGCCCCGCAGCGCACTGACCGGCCCACGGTCGGTCTGGACCCGGGCGTGGAGGCCGAACTCCTGGCGGACACGGCCTGACGCGCCGTCGGTGACGACCGGTGTGCTGCCAGGGCCGCTGACACCCGTCGGCCACCGCTCCGCGTGTGCCCTCACGCACGTCGATACACGGCAGCGCGCCCATGAAGTGCAGCCACCGCTCCGCGTGTGCCCGCGAGCACGGGAGGGCGACCGCACCCAGACGGTCGCCATGCACGCCGCCCAGCGCGTGCCCGCGCGCACGGGCTTCCCTGACGCGGTTCCGCGTAACCGGGTGCATCAGGGCCGAACCGGGCGTGGCATTCCTGTCGTTTGGTAGTCAAAGCTGCATATTGCCCCTTATGGCAACAGAAGCGCGTAGGCGCGGCAAAGGAATCCGGACGGCGGTGGCCACGGCGGCGGCTGCGGCGTTGGTGGGCGCGATGGCGTCCACCGCTCTCGCCGACCCGCTGCCCGGCGGGCTCGGCCCGTGTCTGGGCAGCGACTGCCCGACGGACCGGCTCGATCCGAACAGTGGGGCCGTCACCCACTACGACAGCAACATCGACATCTTCGTCGGCGGCGACTTCCTGGTCCGGGAGGCCGCCGCCGAGGCCGAGGGGAAGATCGTCACTCTCGGCAGGTTCGACATGAACAAGCGCGAGGGAGTCTCGCAGGTCTACGACATCGGCGTGGCCGCCGGCGTGGGCTCCCGGGCCCCCGACGACTCCGACTACCTGACCGTGGGCGGGCCGCTGACCGTCGCGACCGGTCAGCGGCTGCTCGTCGAAGAGGGGGCGAACCACGGTGTGGTCAAGTACGCCCGGACCGTCAGCGGAACGGTGGTCCCGGACCCGGTCCACGAACCGGCCGCCACAGGCCCTTACACGGCGCTGCGCGACCAGCTGACCGCGGCCAGCCACTGCTACGCGTACGACGACAACGAGGACCACCGCCGCCCCGCCACGGGCACCGTGGTGAACGCCGGTTCCGAGACCGTCTTCACCGGTGACGGCACCTCGGCTCTCCAGGTCTTCGCCCTCGATGCCGACGTGGCCACGGCCCAGGGCGGCCAGCAGGGCATCACGTTCAACGCGATTCCGGACGGTGCGACCGTCCTGGTCAACGTCTACGGCAGCGCCCGCAACATCAACACGTACATGGGTTCGCTGCCGCAGGCCGGAATCCGCGAGCACCTGCTGTGGAACTTCCCGGACGCCACCGAGGTCGGCCTGCACGGCACCGGCCAGTTCCAGGGCAGTGTGCTGATCGGCCGGCAGTCAAGTACCACCACCTTGGACATGAGCGGCACCAACGGCCTTTTCCACACCGCCGGTTCGCTGACCCACACCTCGGCGGGCGAGTCGGGCGGCCAGGAGCTGCACGCCTATCCCTTCGACGGTGACCTGCCGACCTGCGACGAGAAGCCGACGTCCACGTCCACGTCCACGCCCACGTCTACGGGCACGGGCACGGGCACGCTGATCTCGACCCCGACGGACACGCTGACCTCGACCCCGACGGACCGCCCCACTCCGACCCCCACTCATACACCGGGACCGAAGCCCAGACCGCCCCACAGCTGGTCGCATAAGTCTGATGGGTCCGGTGGGTGGCACAAGCCTGGTGGGTCTGGCGAGTGGCACAAGCCTGATGGGTCCGGGTCGCATAAGTCTGATGGGTCCGGTGGGTGGCACAAGCCTGGTGGGTCTGGCGAGTGGCATAAGTCTGATGGGTCCGGGTCGCACAAGCCTGATGGGTCCGGGTCGCATAAGTCTGATGGGTCCGGTGGGTGGCACAAGCCTGGTGGGTCTGGCGAGTGGCATAAGTCTGATGGGT
>NZ_JBSFET010000017.1:80113-80252 GCF_053594575.1 Streptomyces sp. NPDC001880 | reverse complement strand
GGTCCGGGTCGCATAAGTCTGATGGGTCCGGTGGGTGGCACAAGCCTGGTGGGTCTGGCGAGTGGCACAAGCCTGATGGGTCCGGGTCGCATAAGTCTGATGGGTCCGGTGGGTGGCACAAGCCTGGTGGGTCTGGCGA
>NZ_JBSFET010000017.1:0-80015 GCF_053594575.1 Streptomyces sp. NPDC001880 | reverse complement strand
CAAGCCTGATGGGTCCGGGTCGCATAAGTCTGATGGGTCCGGTGGGTGGCACAAGCCTGGTGGGTCTGGCGAGTGGCACAAGCCTGATGGGTCCGGTGGGGCGCACAAGTCCGACTGGTCCGGCGGGTCGCACAAGCCCGGCTCCTGGGCGAACAAGCCCCATCCCAGGGGCGAGCTGTCGCACACAGGTGCGCGAGGCGGTGAATGGGTTCTCGGCGGAATCGCCGCCGCTCTGCTCGCGGCCGGATCGGCGGCCACGCTGATGGCCCGGAGGGTGCGTCGGCACGGTTAGTTTTGGCCCATGGCCGAACTGCTGCTGCACCTCACCGAAGGCCCCCTGTGGGAGGCGGCCCGCGGGATCGGGACGTACGAGATGTCCACCCGCGGCCGCACCCTGCACGAAGAGGGCTTCATCCACTGCTCGCTGCCGCACCAGCTCGCCGGCGTGGCCGAGTTGCTGTACGGCGCCGGGAGCGGGGCTGGGACCGGGGACCAGGAACTCGTGGTCCTCGTCATCGATCCCGACCGGCTCCCGGTGCCCGTACGGTACGAGTCCGTCGCGCCCGGCGGCGAGGAGTTCCCGCACATCTATGGCCCCGTCCCGGTGGACGCGGTCGTGGAGGTGCGGTCCTGGCCGCGCAAGGAAGGCGCCCCCGTATGAACAACCCACCCCCCACCGGCCCGGAGAACCCGGGCGCCCCCATCGTCGCCGTCACCGGTGCGAGCGGAGCCGTCGGCGGCCGTGTAGCGCGGCGTCTGGCGCGTGTCGGCGTGCCCGTGCGGCTCCTCGGGCGCGATCCGTCCCGGCTGCCCGAACTGCCCGGCACCGTCGCCGCGCCGCCCGCCCCGTACGGCGACGGGGAGGCCATGCGCCGCGCCTTGGCCGGGGCGCACACGCTGTTTCTCGTCTCGGCGCACGAGAGCCCGTACCGGGTGCGCGAGCACACGACGGCCGTGGACGCGGCGGTCGCCGTGGGCGTCGAGCGCATCGTGTACGTCTCCTTCCTGGGCGCGGCGCCGGACGCCACGTTCACTTTCGCCCGGGACCACTGGCACACCGAGGCGCACATCCGGGCGGCCGACGTCCGCCACACCTTTCTGCGCGACAGCCTGTACCTCGCCGGGATCCCGGCCATGACCGGCGCCGACGGGGTGCTGCGCGGCCCGGCCGGCGACGGCCGGGTGGCGGCGGTGGCGCACGACGACATCGCGGACGTCGCGGTCACCGTCCTGCTGGCCGACACCGAAAGCGACGACACCTGCTACGACTCGCTCACCTACGACCTCACGGGCCCGGAGGCGTTCACCCTCGCCGAGGCGGCCGAGGAGCTCAGCAGGGTCGCCGGCCGGACCGTCACCTATCTGCCGGAGACCCGTGAGGAGGCCTATGCCTCCCGGGCGCAGTACGGTGCCGAGGACTGGAAGGTGGCCGGCTGGGTGACGTCGTACGAAGCCATCGACGCCGGCGAGATGGCCACGGTCTCGGACGCGGTGCCGGACCTCACCGGGCATCCGGCGACGGGCCTGGCCGCGTTCCTGAGGGAGCATCCGGACAGCTACCGGCATCTGCTGACCACGGACTGACCCCGCGGTGGGCGGTGCCGGAGAGGAAGGGGACCTGCGGCCATGCGTACTCAGACCCCGTGGGGCCCCTGGGATCCGCCCCCGCCGGACGAGGCCGCCCGCCTCTTCGCGCCGCTGCGCGTCCCCTGGTGGATCGCCGGGGGATACGCGGTCGAATTCGCCGTGGGCCACGCCTTCCGGGACCACTGCGACATCGACGTCCTCATGCTCCGCCGCGATCAGCTGGCCGCCCAGCACCTCCTGGCGAGCTGGGAGTGGTGGGCCGCGGACCCGCCCGGCACCCTGCGCCGCTGGCTCCCCGGCGAGGTCCTGCCGCCGTATGTGCACGACATCTGGTGCCGCCCGGGGCCCGACGAGCCCTGGCGCGTCCAGCTCATGCTCGACGACGCGGAGGGCGGTGACTGGCTGTTCCGCCGCGATCCCCGCATTCGGCTGCCGGTCGAACGGCTCGGCCGGGTCTCCGGGGACGGCGTTCCGTATCTCTGCCCCGAGGTGCAGCTCCTGTACAAGGCGGGGTCCCCGCGCCCCAAGGACGAGCAGGACTTCGCGGAGGTGCTGCCGGTCCTCACCGCTGACCAGCGCGCCTGGCTGACCGAGACCATCACCCTGTCCGAGGGCGCCGGGCACCCGTGGGCGGCCCGGCTGCGGGCCTACCCGGCGGGCTGACGGGACGGCCGGCCCTCAGCCGACTTACGCGCCCGACCGTGTCGCCGCTGCGGCCTCGGCGGCACCGTCCGCCGCAGCCTCGTCGAGCGGGTCGCCACTGGCCGGCAGCCGGTAGTGGAACGGCGCCGACACGGCGCGGCGGGCGACGGTGACGAAGGCCGGGCACCGGGCTCCGGCGCGCAGATGCCGGAGGGCACGTATCCACCGACCACGGTCGGACCACCCTCCGGCATCCACCCTCCGGCATCCACGCGCACACGCATCCACGCGCCCACGCGTCCGCCTGGCTCAGCCCTCGTCGTGAGCCTTCCGAAGCGCGGCGATGTCCAGCTTCTTCATGGTCATCATCGCGGCGGTCGCCCTGGCGGCCTTCGCCCCGTCCGGATCGAGGAGCAACTCGGTCAGCCCTTCGGGCACGACCTGCCAGGAGAGGCCGTACCGGTCCTTCAGCCAGCCGCAGGGCCCCTCCTCGCCGCCGTCGGTCAGGCTGCTCCAGTAGTAGTCCACCTCGGCCTGGTCCGCGCAGTCGATCTGGAACGAGACGGCCTCGTTGAAGGTGAACTCCGGCCCGCCGTTCACCCCGACGAACCTCTGCCCGTCGAGCTCGAACTCGACCGTCATCACCGACCCGGCGGGCCCCGGCCCCGCCTCGCTGTAGCGGCCGATCCTGCCGAGGCGCGAGTTCTTGAAGACCGATACGTAATACTCCGCCGCCTCCTCGGCCTGTCCGTCGAACCACAGACATGTGGTGAAGCCTTCGGTGGTCATCGCTGTCTCCCCTCGTCCGCGCAGCCCCGTCGTCCGCGCATCTCCACCCATATCGACCGATCCTGCCCCGAAAACTCATCGGTGGTACGAGGAGCGAATCGACGGGGGACCGGCATCGGCCGAATTCATATGGTCCCCTCGGGAGAGGCGAAACCCCCGGCGACACGGCCGCATTCCGGGTAATCGGCTCAGCTGGGCGCTGGTGGCCGGCGGGTTGTTCGCCGGGCCCTCGCCGTCGAGGCAGACTGCAGACTTCGGTTGATCCAGTTGGGCCGGGTTGGCGTCGATAGACTGTTGCCGTGCCGTATCCGCCGATGCCGCCCCAACTCGAAACCGCCCGGCTGACGTTGCGTCCATGGACCGAGTCCGACATCGACGCCCATCGCGAGCTCGTCGCCGAACGGGGCGACGGCATGCCGTCGATCGAGCGCAACCGGCGGATGATCGAGGACGAGCGCGTCGCGTCGGCACGGACAGGCATTGCTCTGCTCGCCGTCATCCGCCGAGACATGGGCGACTTCATCGGGTACTGCGGGCTCACCGTCGGCCGGGCTTCCGTGGACGAGCCCGAGATCGCGTACGAGTTGTTCCGGCGCGTGCACGGACAGGGCTACGCGACCGAGGCGGCTTTTGCGGTGCTCGACGCCGCGATCGAGACCGGACGGAAGCGGCTCTGGTCGACAGTGCGTGCCTGGAATGCGCCATCGTTCCGTGTTCTCGAAAAGCTTGGGTTCGAGCGCGACCACGTATCGACCGATGACCGTGGCGAACTGGTATGGCTCACCCGTTCCCTGCCATAAGAGGCGTGTTGCGGTGGGGCTCGGATGACGCTCACCGCGGGACCGGCGGCCCGAACTGCCCGAACGGGCTGACTGGCTCGGCCTCGGCGGCGTGCGGAACTCCGCAGCAGCGGATCTCGCCCACCCGCGCCCGGACGCAAACGACCGCACCCGGTCCGTCACGGACGCCGTACTCGGCGTCCGGCGGACCGGGTGCAGGCAGACGGGCGTGCGAGCCGCGAAACCGCGGGTCGGACAGCCCGGCCGAAGATCAGGCCTTCTTGGTCTCCCAGAAGATCTTGTCGATCTGGGCGATGTAGTCCAGCGCCTTCTGGCCCGTCGCCGGGTCCGTGGAGGCCTTCGCGGCCGAGAGGGCCTTGAGGGCGTCGTTGACCAGCTGGTGCAGCTCCGGGTACTTCTCGAAGTGCGGGGGCTTGAAGTAGTCGCTCCACAGCACCGAGATGTGGTGCTTGGCGAGTTCGGCGCGCTGCTCCTTGATGACCACTGCGCGGGCCCGGAAGTGCGGGTCCTCGTTGGCCTGGTACTTCTCCTGGACGGCCTTGACGGACTCCGCCTCGATGCGGGCCTGGGCCGGGTCGTACACGCCGCAGGGCAGGTCGCAGTGGGCGCTGACCTTCACCTTGGGGGCAAACAGGCGGGAAAGCATTGAGCTGTCCTTCCTCGTGATCGTCTTCTCAGGTGGGACATTACTCGGTGAGAGACGTGTTTTCGTGGGTGCCCCCATGGGCTTAGGCCAAAAGTCCGGGGCGAGGATGGGACCAGTGGCCGAATGTGCGGAACGCTGTACAGGACGTGTACTGGAGGGGCCGGGGAGGTGCCGGAAAGATGCGGGAGGTGCCGGAGGTGCCTGAGGTGATGCGGGGGCGGCCCGGGGGAGGGTCGGCGGGGCGGGTGCGGTTCCAGGTGGTGGAGGTCACCGGGCCGTCGATGGTGCCGACGCTCCATCACGGGGACTGGCTGCTGGTGCAGTACGGGGCGACGGTGCGCCCCGGCGACGTGGTGATTCTGCGGCATCCGTTCCAGCAGGACCTGCTGGTCGTGAAGCGGGCCGCCGAGCGCCGTCGGGGCGGCTGGTGGGTGCTGGCCGACAACAGCTTCGCGGGCGGGGACAGCACGGACTACGGGGCGGTGCCCGAGGAGTTCGTACTGGCCAGGGTCCGGGCGCGCTACCGGCCGCTGAGGAAGGATCAGCGGTCGGTGCGGGGCGTGGCGGCCTGGGCGGTCTCCGCGCTGCGGCCGGTGTCGGCCGCCCGTTCCGTCTCCAGGCGCTTGCGGGCCCGGTAGGCGGCCACATTGGCGCGGGTCGCGCAGCGGTCGGAGCAGTAGCGGCGGGACCGGTTGGTCGAGGTGTCGAGGTAGGCGTTGCGGCACGGCGACGCCTCGCACAGGCCGAGCCGGTCGACCCCGTACGAGGTGAGATGGAAGGCGAGGCCCATCGCCGCGATGGCGGCGTACCCGGCCGTCGCGTTCGACGGATGGTCGGCCAGGTGCATGTGCCAGTCCGGTTTGCCGTCCTCGTCGCGGATGTCGTGGCCGGAGATCTGCGGGCTGACCGGGAACTCCATCAGCAGTGAGTTGAGCAGGTCGACGGCGAGCGTCTCGTCCCCGCCGTCGGCCGCCTCGAAGACCGAGCGCAGCCGTGCCCGTACGGACCTGAAGCGGGTCACGTCCGCGTCGGTCGCCCGCCGGGCCGCCTGGCGGTTGATGCCGAAGAGCTCGCGGACCGCCTCCACGGAGGTGAGGGAGTCCTTGTTGCGGGCCGGCTCCTCGGTGTTGACCAGACGTACGGCGTAATCCGAGTAATAGGCCAGTTCCACTTGTAGTCCTTACGGCGTCGGTCTATGGTCGATACGGCGAACGATGTAATGGGCTTTTGTAGGTCCAGGGTATTACATGGAGGTTCCTGGTGGCTGAGACATCGACAGGTACGGACTGGCGGGCCTGGCAGGAGAGCTGGGACCGGCAGCAGGAGTGGTACATGCCCGACCGCGAGGAGCGGTTCCGGGTGATGCTGGACATGGTCGAGGCCCTTGTGGGGCCGCGGCCGAGGGTGCTCGATCTCGCATGCGGTACGGGAAGTATTACGGACCGGCTGCTCAAGCGGTTCCCGGAAGCCACCAGCACCGGCGTGGACCTCGACCCGGCGCTGCTCGCCATCGCGCGCGGCCACTTCGACGGCGACGAGCGCGTCACCTTCGTCACCGCGGATCTCAAGGACCCCGAATGGGCGGGGCAGTTGCCGTACGACTCGTACGACGCCGTGCTCACCGCCACCGCCCTGCACTGGCTGCACACCGAACCGCTCACCGCGCTCTACGGGCACATCGGCGGGCTCGTCAGGGACGGCGGGGTGTTCATGAACGCGGACCACATGATCGACACCGCGACGCCCCGGATCAACGCGGCCGAACGCGCCCACCGGCACGCCGCCATGGACCGCGCCAAGGCCGCCGGCGCACTCGACTGGGCCGACTGGTGGGCGCTGGCCGCCGAGGACCCGGTCCTCGCCGGGCCGACCGCCGAGCGGTACGAGATCTACGGTGAGCACGCGGACGGCGACATGCCCCCTGTGCGGTGGCACGTCGACACCCTGCGCGCGGCGGGATTCGGTGAGGCGCGGACCGTCTGGGCCTCGCCCTCGGACAGCCTGGTGCTCGCCGTGAAGTAGCGGCGGGACGTGTCGGGAAGAGGCGGTACGGGGCGGTTGCCCGTACCGCCTCCTCCTTTTCCGGCTTCCGCTGCAACCCGCCGTGCCTCCCACCGCACTGGAGGGGTGAGACGGTCCGCACCCGCGGACCCGGAGAGGGGCGCCGACGATGCGGATCGATGACGATGCCGCGCTGCACGCCTTCGTCGAAGACAGACGTACCGTGCTGTTCCGCAGCGCGTACCTGCTCTGCGGCGACCGGCACGAGGCCGACGACCTGGTCCAGGCGACGCTGGTCAAGGTGGTGCTCGGTGGGCGGCGGTACGGACGGCTCGACAACATCGAGGCGTACGCGCGCAAGACGCTGATCAACACCTTCATCGCATCCCGCCGCAGGTTCTGGCGGCGCGAACAGTCCTACGGCGAACTGCCCGACCGGGCCGACCGGGCGCCGGACGCGGACACCGGCCTGGCGGTGCGGGCGGCACTCGCCCGGCTCACGGACAAGCAGCGGACCGTACTGGTCCTGCGCTATTGGGAGGACCTGAGCGTCGAGGCCACGGCCGGACTGCTCGGGATGCGGGAGAACACGGTCAAGAGCCACGCGGCTCGGGGGTTGGCGGCACTGCGCGCCGAGATGGCGGAGGAATTGGTATGAGCAACGACGTGCACGAGTTGCTGGGGCGGGCCGCGGACGACGCGGGACAGCCGGCCACCACCACCCGGACGGTGTACGCCGGGGCAGCCAGGGTGCGGCTGCGGCGCCGGGTGACCGTCTCGGTCGCGGCCGCCGCCGTGGTCGCGGCCGGAGCCGTCGCCGTGCCGAACCTGGCACCGAAGGGCGACCCGCAGGAGACCGCGGTGGCGGCCCCCGTCGAGCTCGCGGGGAACGGCGGCCGGGCGAAGAAACTGGCGAAGGTGCTGCCGGAGGACGTCGGAGCCGTCGAGCAGGTCTCACTGCCGGTCATCCTCGAGGGCGACACCTCCAAGCAGGAGATGGAGCACCTGGCGGGGCCGCTGGACGGGCACTTCTCCGTACGCAGGGACGGCGGCGTCGGCTACCTCGTCATCGGCTACCTGGACACCGGGAAGACCGGCGCGGCGGACCCGAACGGAGATCCGTGCAAGCCCGTCCAGGGGCAGCCGGGGCCGGCTGACTGCGTGAGCGAGGAGCTGCCGGACGGACGGGTGCTGACGACCTGGAGCGACCCGATGAACTACGGGGGCGCGCCGCAGTGGGGCAAGGAGCTGACCGGCCGGCTCACCCTGAAGGACGGCGGGGTGCTGGCCGTCCGTGACAGCACCGGCTTCAAGGGTGAGCGGGCGCAGGGCCCGCTCCTGAAGACGCCGCCGCTGACCCGCGCCCAATTGCGCGAGCTGCTGCTCAGCCCGGAGCTGCTGCCCGAGAAGTAGGTGGACGGAAACGGAAGAGGGCGGTACGGAGTCGGCCTCCGTAGCGCCCTCTCTCCGTGCCCCTACAGCACCTTCGACAGGAACGACTTCGTCCGGTCGTGCTGAGGGTTGGTCAGCACGTCGCGCGGGTGGCCCGACTCGACCACCACGCCGTCGTCCATGAAGACCAGCGCGTCGCCGACCTCACGGGCGAAGCCCATCTCATGGGTCACGACGATCATGGTCATGCCGTCCTCCGCGAGGCCGCGCATGACGTCCAGGACGTCCCCCACCAGCTCCGGGTCGAGCGCCGACGTCGGCTCGTCGAAGAGCATCAGCTTCGGCTCCATGGCCAGGGCGCGTGCGATGGCCACCCGCTGCTGCTGTCCGCCGGAGAGCTGGGAGGGGTAGTTCTTCGCCTTGTCGCCGAGGCCGACCCGGTCCAGCAGCCGCTCGGCACGGGCCCTCGCGACGGCCTTGGACTCGCGCCTGACCTGGACGGGGGCCTCCATGACGTTCTCGATCGCCGTCATGTGCGGGAAGAGGTTGAAGCGCTGGAAGACCATGCCGATGTCCCGGCGCTTCAGCGCGACCTCGCTGTCCTTGAGTTCGTAGAGCTTGTCGCCCTTCTGGCGGTAGCCCACCAGCTCGCCGTCGACATACAGCCGGCCGGCGTTGATCTGCTCCAGGTGGTTGATGCACCGCAGGAACGTCGACTTGCCGGAGCCGGACGGGCCGATCAGGCAGAAGACCTCCTGCGGCGCGACCTCCAGGTCGATGCCCTTGAGGATGTGCGCGGCGCCGAAGGACTTGTGGACGCCCTCGGCCTTCACCATGGCGGTCATGCCATGCCTCCCTTCGGGCGGCCCAGGGACAGGAGATTGGCCCTGACCTTCTGGAACGGGGTGGGCGGCAGGTTGCGGCTCGAACCGCGCGCGTAGTACCGCTCCAGGTAGTACTGGCCGATGCTCAGCACCGACGTCATGATCAGATACCAGGCCGCGGCCAGGAAGTACATCTCGACCGGTGCTCCGGACCCCTGCCCGATGTCCTGGGCGTACTTGAACAGCTCGTAGAACTGCACGGCCGCCACCAGCGACGTCGTCTTGAGCATGTTGATCACTTCGTTGCCCGTCGGCGGCACGATCACTCGCATCGCCTGCGGGATCACGACACGGCGCAGGGTCTTGCCGTGGCTCATGCCCAGCGCGTGCGACGCCTCCGTCTGGCCCTCGTCGACCGAGAGCAGACCCGCACGGCAGATCTCCGCCATGTACGCGGCCTCGTTGAGACCCAGGCCGAGCAGCGCCGTCAGCAGCGGCGTCATGAAGCTCGACCAGTAGTCCTTGTAGATCGGCATGAGGTCGATGTACTCGAAGACCAGGCCCAGGTTGAACCAGACGAACAGCTGGACCAGGACCGGGGTGCCACGGAAGAACCAGATGTAGAACCAGGCGATCGACGAGGTCACCGGGTTCCTGGACAGCCGCATCACGGCCAGCAGGATGCCGCCGACGATGCCGATGACCATGGACAGGGCGGTCAGCAGCAGCGTCTGGCTGACGCCCTTGAGGATGCGGTGGTCGAAGAAGTAGTCGGGGACCGCGCCCCAGTTGATCTTGCCCTGGCTGAAGGCGTAGACGATCGAGGCGAGTACCCCGATCGCGATGAGCGCCGAGACGTACCGGCCGTAGTGCCGGACCGGAATGGCCCTGATCGCCTCGGGCCCGGACGGCTGGGCGAAGGGTATGGGCGGCTGGTCGGCCGGGCCTGCCTTCTTGATGTCAGTCACAGGAAGAACCTTTCAGCGCCGGTGCCTGCTCAGGATCCGCCGTTCAGCTTGGCCTCGGTGACCGCGCCGGCCTCCACGCCCCACTTGGATATGATCTTGTTGTACTCGCCGTTCTTGATGATCGCCTCCAGGGCCGCCTGAATGGCCTTGGTCAGCTGGTCGTTGCCCTTGGCGACGGCGATGCCGTACGGGGCGGCCTCGACCTGCTCGCCGACGATCTGGAAGTCCTTGCCGCCACCCGAGGTCTTCACCGCGTACGCGGCCACCGGGAAGTCGGAGGAACCGGCGTCGACGCCACCGCTGCGCAGTCGGGTCTGGGCCTCCAGGTCGTTGTCGAAGGTCTCGATGGCGATCTTCTCGCCGGCGGCGCACTTCTTCGACTCGTCCTTGGCGAGGTTGTGCGAGACGGTGCCGCGCTGGACCGCGATCTTCTTGCCGCACAGGTCGGCCCAGGTCCGGATGGACTGGTCATCGCCCTTCCGGGTGTAGATCGAGACGCCGGCGGTGAAGTAGTCGACGAAGTCGACGCCCTCGCCGACCTTTTTCTTCGTCTCGGAGTCGATGCCCTGCTGGCGGTCCTTGGTGTCGGTCATAGAGGACATCGCCAGGTCGTAGCGCTTGGAGCGCAGACCGGTGATCAGCGTGTCGAACGTGCCGTTCTGGAACTGGAGCGTCACGCCGAGCTGCTTGCCGAGCGCGGCGGCGATGTCAGGGTCGATACCGACCGTATTGCCGGACTTGTCCTTGAACTCGACTGGCGGGTAGGCGATGTCGGAACCGACCTTGATGACGCCCTTGTCCCTGATCTCCTTGGGCAGGAGGCCGGAGAGCGGGGCCGATGCCGAGCTGTTCGTCGACCCGTTCTTGGTCTGGTCGCCACAGGCGGCCAGCAGCATGGTGCCGGCGACCGCGATGGCGCCGACCGCTGCGATCCTGGATTTCGCGGCCGTGCGACGTGTTGTGCTTGCGGTCATGATCGGGGTTCCTTCGGCAGGTGAGGGTGGTGTTGCCAGGCGGTATGGGCGCACGACTGTGGATCTCGCCCCCCTGTGTGATTAGGGCATCTTGCCATTCGGACTGACTCGAACTTGCCGCTGCTCATGTCAAAATCGGATAACGGGCGATCCCTGAACCCCTGGTGGCCGGTATGCAGGGCCGGACCTTCCACGGGGTTTCCATCTTCGCGCCGGAAGATCTGCGGCGCGTCTCGACTGGTGGACGCATTCGTCGCGTGGCGTACTTGTCCAGATATTCGACTATGAGTCATGTCACCGAGGCGATATGGACTCGTCCATGACGCGGTCCGTCGGGTAAGAAAGACCTTTACACCCCTCATCCGGGGCTCAGGGCGCGTGTGCGGCGCGCCCGCGCGTATGTATTTCCCCCTGCCGGGGCGGGCCAACCGTCGACGCGGGGCACGTACGCGGTGCCCGCCCACCCCTCCTCAACCAGGAGTGGCCACCCTCAAACGATGAAGACTTAAGGGGTCAACACCATGGCAGCGGAGATCGTCAATCCTCGCAGCGACAGCACCACTGACAGCACCACCGATGAGCCGTTCGATCCGGCCTTCGCTCTCCACCGCGGGGGGAAGATGGCCGTGCAGGCCACCGTTCCCATCCGTGACAAGGACGACCTGTCCCTCGCGTACACGCCCGGCGTCGCCAAGGTGTGCAGCGCCATCGCGGAGAATCCCGAGCTGGTCCACGACTACACCTGGAAGTCGCAGGTCGTCGCCGTCGTGACGGACGGCACCGCGGTGCTCGGCCTCGGTGACATCGGACCCGAGGCGTCCCTCCCGGTGATGGAGGGCAAAGCCATCCTCTTCAAGCAGTTCGGTGGCGTCGACGCGGTCCCGGTCGCGCTCGCGACCACCGACGCGGACGAGATCGTCGAGACGGTCGTCCGGCTCGCGCCGTCCTTCGGCGGCGTGAACCTGGAGGACATCTCGGCGCCGCGTTGCTTCGAGATCGAGCGCAAGCTCCAGGAGCGGCTCGACATCCCGGTCTTCCACGACGACCAGCACGGCACCGCCGTCGTGACCCTCGCGGCCCTGCGGAACGCCGCGAAGCTGTCCGGCCGCAGCCTCGGAGACCTGCGCGCCGTCATCTCCGGCGCCGGCGCCGCCGGGGTGGCCATCGCGAAGTTCCTGCTGGAGGCGGGGCTCGGCGACGTCGCCGTGGCCGACCGCAAGGGCATCGTGAGCCGGGACCGCGAGGACCTCACCGAGGTCAAGCGCGAGCTGGCCGAGCTCACCAACCGGGCCGGGATCTCCGGACCGCTGGAGAGCGCGCTGGCGGGCGCCGACGTCTTCATCGGCGTCTCCGGCGGTACGGTCCCCGAGGCGGCCGTCGCCTCGATGGCGCCCGGCGCGTTCGTCTTCGCCATGGCGAACCCGAACCCCGAGGTCCACCCCGACATCGCGCACAAGTACGCGTCCGTCGTGGCGACCGGGCGGTCCGACTACCCGAACCAGATCAACAACGTGCTGGCCTTCCCCGGCATCTTCGCGGGCGCCCTCCAGGTCCGGGCCTCCCGGATCACCGAGGGCATGAAGATCGCCGCGGCGAACGCGCTGGCCGATGTCGTGGGCGACGAGCTCGCGGCGGACTACGTGATCCCGTCGCCGTTCGACGAGCGGGTGGCACCCGCGGTGACGGCCGCGGTGGCGGCGGCCGCGCGGGCGGAAGGCGTGGCCCGGCGCTGAGGCCGATGGCGGGAGCGGGACGGAGCGGTGGGGTACGGATAAGGGGTCCCAGGCCGGCTCCGTCCCCCGGCCCGCCCCCTTCCCGTGGCCGGGGCGCCGCCCCCGGACCCCGCTCCTCGATCGCCGAAGGAGCTTGCGTCGCGCCGCGTGGGTGTCTCCCCGCGCGGCGCGCGTCACACCGGCGGCCGGTTACGCCCGGCCGCGCCCCCGCCTATCGTCGGGGCCATGTTCGCCGCCTACGCATCCCGCATCGACCGCGACCAGCCCCTCAACGGCCTTGAGCTGGGTGAACGCCCCGCCCCCGAGAGCCGCCCCGGCTGGACCACCGTCAACGTCCGGGCCGCCTCCCTCAACCACCACGACCTCTGGTCCCTGCGCGGCGTCGGCCTCGCCGAGGACAAGCTGCCGATGATCCTCGGCTGCGACGCGGCCGGAATCGACGAGGACGGCAACGAGGTCGTCCTGCACTCCGTCATCGGCCAGAGCGGTCACGGCGTCGGCCCGGAGGAACCCCGCTCCATCCTCACCGAGCGCTACCAGGGCACCTTCGCCGAGCAGGTGACCGTCCCCAGCTGGAACGTGCTGCCCAAGCCGCAGGAGCTCACCTTCGAGCAGGCCGCCTGCCTGCCGACCGCCTGGCTCACCGCGTACCGGATGCTCTTCACCAACGCCGGTGTGCGCCCCGGCGACTCCGTCCTCGTCCAGGGTGCAGGCGGCGGCGTCGCCACCGCCGCGATCGTGCTCGGCCGGGCGGCCGGGCTGCGGATCTACGCCACCAGCCGCGACGAGGCCAAGCGCAAGCGGGCGGTCGAACTCGGTGCGATCGAGGCGTTCGAGCCGGGGGCGCGGCTGCCGCAGCGCGTCGACGCGGTCATCGAGACGGTCGGCGCGGCCACCTGGTCCCATTCCGTGAAGTCGCTGCGCCCCGGCGGCACGCTCGTCATCTCCGGCGCGACCAGCGGCGACCGGCCCTCGCACGCCGAGCTGACCCGGATCTTCTTCCTGGAGCTGAAGGTCGTCGGCTCGACCATGGGCTCCAAGGACGAGCTGGAGGACCTGCTGGCCTTCTGCGCGACCACCGGAGTGCGGCCCGTCATCGACGAGGTGCTGCCGCTGGACCGGGCCCGCGAGGGGTTCGAACGGCTGGCGGCGGGCGACCAGTTCGGAAAAATTGTGCTCACCTGCTCTTGAGGTGTGCGGGGCGAGCTGCTCTGATCTGCGCCATGCGAATGCGGACGCGGATACGGATGGGCAGCTTACTCACCTCGATCGTCACTTCGTTCGTGCTCGCGGCGGGGGCCCTCGCCCCCGCCGCCGACGCACGCCCGGCACGCCCGGCACACCCCGCACACCCGGCACCACCGGAACGGGCCGGCATACCCAGCCTCACCGACGACCAGGGCCGCACGCTCACCCTGCGCGGATGGAGCGTCGCGGACAAGGCGCACAGCGGTGACCAGGCACTGACCGCCATCACCGAGAAGCACTTCCGAGATCTGCGGGCCAAGGGCTTCAACTTCGCCCGGCTGCTCATCTTCTGGGACGACCTGGAGCCGAGCCGGGGCCACTACAGCGCCGGGTATCTGCGCCGGATCGACCGGGTCCTGGACTGGGCGCAGAAGTACGACATCCAGGTGCTGCTCGACGCCCACCAGGACGTGTTCGGCCCGGCGTTCAACGCCCGAGGCATCCCGGCCTGGGCGACCCGCACCGACGGTCTGCCCTTCACCCCGCACCCCGACGACTGGTTCTCGGAGTACTTCGAGCCCGCCGTGCAGCGCGCCTTCACCCACCTCTACGAGGACACCGACCTCCAGCGCGCCCAGGCGCGGATGTGGCAGGTCGTCGCCGGGCGCTTCGGACACCACCCCGCCGTCCTCGGCTACGACCTGATCAACGAGCCGATGGGGGAGCTCGGCGAGGGCGAGGACCTGCCGACGGCCGCCCGCCGCATCGAGGCCCAGCAGCTCACCCCGATGTACAACCGGCTGGCCCGCGCGGTCCGTTCGGTCGACCGCGACAACTGGTTGTTCATCGAGCCCACCCCCATCGTCGGCGAGGGCGTGCCCACCGGACTGGGTGCGATCAAGGACCACCGCACCGTCTACGCCCCGCACTTCTACAACACCGCGATGGAGGCCGGCGCCGACTACGACCCGGCGGCCGGCTGGATCGAGTCGTACGAGGCCGCCATCACCGCGTACCCGAAACAGCAGAAGATCCCGGTCGTCGTCGGCGAATGGGGCCCGCTGAACAACAAGCTCCCGCAGATGGGCCGGTTCTACCGGGACGCGATGGCCTCCCTGAGCCGCTACAGCTCGGGCTGGGCGGGCTGGGTGTGGTGCTACGGCGGTGGCTACTGCGCCCTGGACGAGAACGGGGACTTCGCCACCAACAAGGACCGGACCGCCACACCGTACGCACCCGCCGTCGCCGGAACCGTCCACTCCGACACGTATGACGACAACGCGCGCGTGTACCGGCTCACTTACACGGCGGGCCGCCGCGGCACCACGGAGATCTCGCTGCCGCCGGCGGCCGGGCGGTGGAGGGTCTCGGTGGACGGCCGCGCCGAGGTCCGCAGGCACGGGGGAGAGGTGCACGTCCGGGCCCGGAAGGGGACGCGCGTGACGGTGACGGTGACCGGAACGGCGCGGGGCTGAGCGGGCCGGACACCTCACGGCTGTCCATCGCGGTCGACAGCCGTGAGGTGCTCGCCGCGTACAGCGCTACGTACACGACGGTGAACCGCGCGCTGTACGGGGACGGGTACGGAGAGGGGGCGCGGGGCGGTTCAGGGAGGCGGACTGAGCCCTCGGCCTCCCGGGCCCTTCGGGTCGCCGCCCCGGGTCGTGCTCCGGCGCACGCCCTCCGCCCCGCCCCGCCCGTCGTCACTTCTCCCCGCTGCCGCCCTTCCGCAGCAGTGCCCCGATGCGGGCCGCCGCCGTCGACAGATGGCCGCGGGCCTGCGCCAACTGCTCCTCCGTGACACCCCGGTCCCGGGCCGCGTCACGGATGTCGTCGCGGAAGCGGTCGAGCAGGCGGTCCAGGTCGCGGGCAGGGTCGCCGGTGCCGGCGGTGTCCTCGCCCCAGTCGGGCTCGGCGCCGGCGGGCTCCGGCTTGACGTACGGGGGCCGGGCGCCCGCCCTGGCGAAGCCGCTCAGCTGGCCGGTGATCTCGGCAAGCCCCTCCCGTACGCCCGTGGGCCAGTCGCCCCGGGCGAAGTGCTCCTGGACCTGGCGGGCGGCATTCTGCATCTGCTCGCGCGCCCGGTCCTGGGCCTCCTTGGCCTGACGGCGGGCCTGCTGGGCCTCCTCGCGGGCGCGGCGGGACTCGTCCTTCGCCCGGCGGGCCTGCTCCTTCCACTCCTGCTTGGCCTTGCGCAGCTCCTCCTTCGCGGCGCGCCACGCCTCGCTGTCGCCGAAGTCCCCGAAGTCGCCGAAGGCGGACTCCCAGTCGCCCTTGCGGCCCGAACCGGAACCCGTGTGCCTGGTCTCGTCCGCCGCGGCCCGCATCTCGCTGCGCAGCTTGCCGGCGGCGCCGCGTACGTCGTCCCGTATCTCGGCGGCCAGCTCGGAGACCGATTCCCGGATCTCCAGTTCCAGATCGGCCAGTTCGCCGGTGCGGCCGGCCAGTTCGGCGCGGCCCGCGTCGGTGATCGAGTAGACCTTGCGGCCGCCCTCGGTGGCATGGGTGACGAGGCCTTCGGCCTCCAGTTTGGCGAGGCGCGGATAGACCGTGCCGGCCGAGGGGGCGTACAGCCCCTGGAAGCGCTCCTCCAGGAGCCGGATGACCTCGTAGCCGTGTCGGGGGGCCTCGTCGAGGAGCTTCAGCAGGTAGAGGCGGAGGCGGCCGTGGGCAAATACGGGGGGCATGTCAGAGCACCTTTCCGGTCGGCTCGGCATCGTACGGACCGTCCTCGGCCGGCGGGCGGCGCAGCAGGGCGATCGATCCCGAGACGGTCGTCGCCCTCAGCTTCCCGGTCCCGGCGCCGAGCGTGCCGGTGATCTTCTTCGCTCCCCACTGGCCGCTGACCCGCAGGTCCTCGAAGCCGTTGGAGACGGAGCCGCTCGCGGTGTTGGCCTCGACCGTCGCGTCCGCCGGGTGCGGCAGCCGGATGGCGACCTCGCCGGAGACGGTGGTCAGCCGGATGTCCGTGGGCTTCCCGGTCGGGTCCACGTCGAGCACCATGTTGCCGCTGACCGATTCCGCCCGCACCGAGTCCCCGGCGCCCTCGACGACCGTCAGATCGCCCGAGACCGAATGGAAGCGGAGCCCGCCGGTGACCGACTGGGCCTCCACGCTGCCGGAGACCGTCTCGGCCAGGACCGGCCCCGCGAGCCCTACGAGCGCGGTGTCGCCGGTGACACCCCGTACGTCCGTACGCCCGCGGATGCCGGAGACGACGGCGCCCGCGCCGACGACGCCGACCTCCACCGCCGATCCGGCCGGCACGGCGAGCGAGACGACCGCGCTGCGGTGCCAGCCCTTGCGGTCGAACCACTTGAGGAAGTTCTGCCAGGGCAGGTCCTCGTATGCGACCGTGAGCGTGCCGTCCTCCAGGGTCACGACCAGCGGCGGTCCCTCGATCCCGGAGACCTCCAGCCGGGCGGTCGGTTCCTCGGTGCCGACGACGTTGACGGTGCCTCCGACGATGCGCACGTTGAGCGATGTCACGGGGTCGTCGAAGGTCAGCTTCTGGGGCTCGGCGATGGCCCATGTCGACACAGGCATGGATCTGACCTCCCGGGGAGCATGGAGCGACGCAACATATCGCGTCTCTTGCTGAACACGATATATCGCGGTTCGGGGAAGTCAAGGTGCCTCATGCGATCACTGACTGACCAAAGAGCCCCAAATATGAGCAAATTGCCCTCGTGTGTCGCACATGAACGCGACATCCCCCGCAGGGGCGCTGCCGCTGTGCCGTGCCGAACCGGAGACCGTACGGGCGGTGGCCCGACTGCTGCGCGAGCGGATGCTGCTCGCTCCCGCCGGAGACGGCTGACCCGTCCTCGTACCCGTAGGGAAGCCCTGACAGGGCGGTGCCGGGGCTGCGGAGGCGGACCCGTTCGACCGGGTCGTGGCCGGCCGGGGCACCGCGCTCGCCGTCGGCCCGACCTGGCCCGTGCCTGCCCTGTGGTGGGACGGCGACCGGGCCGTTCGCACATTCGCGTCAGGCCCGAGGGCCCGGGTGCTGGCAGGTGCCCGGCTCGCGGCCGGACTGCCGCCGGCCCGCTGGGGGGCTGCGCCGCCGCGGCGGCGGATGGGTGCTCGCCGGGATGCTGTGGCTGGTGCACGGGGCGCTCGGCCTCGCCCACGACCGGATCAGGGACGCCGACGGCGCGGGCAACGTCCGCGGGTGACTACTGGGCCCGCGCGGCGGACCAGGGGCGAGCAGTCCTTAGGGCCTGTCCGGCGGATCAGGGTCGGGCAGGCCCTCAGTCCTCGTCCTCGTCGTCGAGTCGGGCCAGCCAGGTCGCGAGGCGCTCTACCGGCACCTCGAAGTCGGGATTGAGATCGACGAACGTACGGAGCTGCTCGGCGAGCCACTCGAAAGTGACCTCTTCCTCGCCTCGTCGCTTCTCCAGCTCCTCGATACCGCGGTCGGTGAAGTACATGCGGCAAGCCTAATGCCTGGTGACAGCCCCAAGGAGGGAGGGAGCGCGTCCCTGGGCCGCGGCTCCCGGCACCCCCGCGAGCCCGCCGAGAACCGGCCCGCACCGCCCCCGCGTCCTGGTCGATGTATCTCGCATCGGGCACGTACTGCCGTTAATCTGCGGGTAGTTGGGGAACGGGGGGATTCATGGGTGACAGCGACGCCCGTATTACGCGCATTGAGATGCCCGACGGCACGGAGGTCTGGGCGCGGATCTCCGGTGCCGAGGAGCTGACGCAGCCCGGTGCGGGCCCGTCGTTCGCCGACATCGGCGCCGGGAACATCGCCGACCGGGTGCAGGCCCGGGTCGAGAGCCTGCACGGGGTCGTGACCAGCGTCGCGCGCTCGCTCGCCGAGCCGCTGCGGGCCGTGCGGCCCGACGAGGTCAGCGTGGAATTCGGCATCGAGCTCACCGCGAAGTCCGGCAAGGTCGTCGGACTCCTCGCGGACGGCGAGGCCAAGGGGTCCATCAAGGTCACGCTGACGTGGAACGGCGGCGGACCTCCCCTCGACCCGCAGGTGCCCGCGCAGGTGCCGGGGCAGGTGCCGGGGCAGCAGCCGGCCGCCCCCTCCGCAACCCCGTCCGCCTCTCCCTCCGTTTCTCCCGCCGGGGCACCCACCGGCGCACCGGCGCATGCGGGCGGCACCGGGCCGGACGACGGAAGCGGATCGTGACGCCCCCACCGGCCGGGGGCGCGTGGCACGGGCCGAACGACGCGGAATCCGCGCTGATGAGCCTCGTGAAGGACGCGACGGTGCGCATCCATCGTCCGGAGCCCGGGTATGCCCCTGAAGGATCCGACGGCGACTTCCTGGGGAGCGGCTTCTTCATCGCCCCGAGCTGGGTCCTCACGTGCGCGCACGTCGCGATGGAGGGAAGGGGGCGTCAGGTGAACGTGGTGTACAAGACCGCCCGCGGCGACGCCGTCCGGGTCGGGGGCACGGTCAGGGCGGCCCTGCCCGAACAGCGGCCCGCTACGGGCGGCTGGCCGGCCCCCGACCTCGCCCTCATCCAGCTGCTGCGCCCCGTCGAGCATCCCTGCGTGTACCTCAGCGAGCGCTCCACGGGCATGAACCGCGGCGCGTACTACTTCGCCGGCTGGGCGGACGGCGGCGCGGGAACGCTCAAGCGGCTCGGCCGGGAGTGCCGGGTGGTGGGCACCGTCGACGACTGGTCCGACGGCGACGAACAGGTGCTGATCGAGGCGAGCCAGCTGTACGCGGGCATGTCCGGCGGACCCGTCGTCGACCTGGCCAGGGGCGAGGTCGTCGGCGTACTCAAATCACGCTCCATGGATACGAACGGCGGCACGGCGATCGGCGTGGAGCGGCTGCGCACGCTGCCCGTGCCGGTCGGGGCGGCCACGGCCGAGTCCGACGACCCGTACCAGGCCGTGTTCCACGCCCACGACCGCTACCACGCCGACCGGCACAACAACCCCGTCGACGACGAGGAGACCTGGGCGGACGTCCAGCGCGACCTGGGCTGCGTGGCAGGCCCGGCGCTCACCCCGCAGCAGCGCGTCGACCTGCTGGGGCGGCTCGCCAAGCTCCCTCCGCCGGTCAGCACCCGCAGCCTGCTCGACATCCTCGGCGGCCTGGGGTACGGCTACCGGACCGTCGGCGTCCCGGCCCCCCGAGGCTGGCGCGACGGCCTGGGAGTCCTCTACGACGCACGCGAGGGCGATGAGGCGCTGGAGCGGATCCTGCGCTACTGCATGAGCGCCATCGCCGCCGAACGCCCCTATGTCGTGCCGTCCACCAAACTCGCCGAGGACGCCCTGTGGGACTGGGTGAAGGAGACCGCCGAGGACCGGCTCCGGCGGCCGTTCCGCCGTGAGATGGCCCAGCTGCGGTACCAGGGCCGGTACGACCGGGGCGCCGAACACCTGCGAACCCCCGAGCCGGCCGACGAGCCGGTCCGGCCACCGCGCTCCCCGTCGGTCGTCGTGCTGCACCTGGAGCCCCGCGCCTGGCAGCCGGACCAGTACGACTGGCGGGTCGTCGCCCGCCCGTCCGACGACGACCTGCCGGTGACCGAGAACTACCAGGGAACCAGGGCCGACGAACTCCCGGCCAGGATCGCCCCCTCCCTGGCGAAGGCGTTCCGGATGTGCGACGAACCCGACAGCCCCGCGGTCCTCCAGGTCGTGGTGGGGCCGGCGCTGCTCGACCTGGAGGTCGAGAAGTGGGAGCTGCCCGCCGACAGCCGGCCGCTCGGCGTCCAGCGGCCGGTCGTCATCCGCTGCTCGGACGGGCGCCCCGCCCCCTCCGAGGACGGCGCCCGGGAGCGCGAAGCGCGCTGGAACCGCGTCCACACCGGCCCGATGCGGGCCGCGGTCCTCGACTGCGACGACGGTATGCGGGTACCCGTCCCGGTGACGGCGGAGCTGCGCGGACAGGCGTACGAGACCGTCCCGGTGCTCTGCCGGTACGGAGGCTGGTCCGACTCCCAGAGCATCGCGGGGTTCGGGCGGGTGCTCGAAGCCGGGTACGGCGTGGTCCTGTGGCGCCGCCCGAAGTCCCAACAGGCCGCTTCCTGCACGGAGTTCCATCTCCGCGCCGTCGACACGGTCGACGGGACGGGCGTGGCCGACCGGCTCCCGCAGAAGCTCCAGGAGCTGAGGAAAGGGGTGCGCGAGGGCCGTACCGACATGTTCTGGTCGGACGGGATCGCCCTGGTATACGGCAAACCGGAATCGGAGCCGCCCGACCCGTTGTTGCAGGCGCCGTGATTCCCCTTACGGGGTGCGGACCGGATGGCTACGGTGAACCACGTTCGACTGCTGCTGCCCCTGGCGGACGAGTGATGACGAGGAACACGTTATGAGTGAACCCAGCGAGTGGCTCATCTACCGAGGGGCCGGCGAACCGCACGAGGGCATCGAGCAGTTGCCCCCGCCGCCGCCCTGGCGCGACTTCGCGGGCCGGGGCGTTCCGGCCTCCGACGAGCCGGACGGGGACGGTTCCGCCGACCGCCGTCTCGGCGGCCACCGGCACATCGCCGAACTCCACCGGCCGGGCGCCGAAGAGCTCGAAATGATCAACGCCGCGCTCTATCTGCGGCGCCCGCTGCTGGTCACCGGCACCCCCGGCGCCGGAAAGAGCACACTGGCCCACTCCGTCGCCCATGAGCTCGGGCTCGGCCGGGTCCTGCGCTGGCCGATCGTGAGCCGGACGACGCTGCAGGACGGCCTCTACCACTACGACGCGATCGCCAGGCTCCAGGACGTGCAGATCGCCGCACACGGCGCGGCGGCCGGTACGGGCGGCGCCGAGGCCGCCGACGGCGTGGGCAGCTACATCCGGCTCGGGCCGCTCGGCACCGCGCTGATGCCTTCGGACCGGCCCCGGGTGCTGCTCATCGACGAACTGGACAAGAGCGACATCGACCTGCCGAACGACCTGCTCAACGTGTTGGAGGAGGGCGAGTTCGGCATCCCCGAACTGGAGCGGATCGCCGACAGGCTGCCCGACGGCGAGGCGGAGGTCCTCGACGACGACGGCAACAAGGTGAAGGTCCGTGGCGGCCGGGTGCAGTGCACCTCCTTCCCGTTCGTGGTGCTCACCAGCAACGGCGAACGGGACTTCCCGGCACCCCTGATGCGCCGTTGCATCCACCTGGAGCTCGGACGCCCCGATCACCAGCGGCTCGCGACCTTCGTACGTGCCCACCTCGGCGACGAGGCGGCGCGCTCCGGTGACGATCTCATCGCCCACTTCCTGGAGCGTTCACGCAGCGAACTCCTCGCCACGGACCAGCTGTTGAACGCCATCTACCTCACCGACGCCGCCGCCCCGGCCGGCCGCGACCGCCTCGCCGACCTGCTCATCCAGCGACTCGACCGGCCGAGGTGATGGGCTGATGGCGGGCGCCGGGCCGGAGCGCTCCCCCGATGCGCGTGGTGCCGACCGTGCGGGGGCAGGTCCCGATGCGCGTGGTGCCGACCGTGCGGGGGGCGACCGCGGTGCGCGTGGCACCGACGACGCGGGGCTCTTCCCCGCGTTCGTGGCACGGCTGCGCGAGGCCGGGCTCGACCCGGACGTCGAGCAGCTCCGCGACGCGCTCTGGCTGGCCCGCTGGGCCCGCCACCCGGACGCACAACCACAGGACGAACAGGCGCGGGGGAGCGCCCCGCCCATGCGCCTTCCCCCCGGGTGGGCGGACGGGCCGCCCGCCGGCCCCGGGCCCGCCGCCGTGAGACCCGAACCCGAGGCGCCGCGCGACGAACCCCCGCCGCGCGTCGACCCCGGGGACGCCGACCGGATCACCCTCCACCCCGTACCGCGCACCGCAGCCCGCCCGGGGACCGGCCGGGGTGCCGCCCGGCCGGGGCGGACGACCGCCCTCACCTTCGGTGTGCCCGCCGCCCCGGCACTCCCCGCCCCCCTCGAACTTCAGCGAGCCCTGAGACCCTTGCAGCGCTATCACCCCGCCGCCCCACCCCTGCGTACCACCCTCGACGAGGCTGCGACCGCCGAACTCAGCGCCCGCGCAGGTGGGTTGATCATGCCGGTGTTCCGGGGCGTGTCCCGGCGCGAGGCGGTCCTGCAGTGCGTCATGGACGCCTCGTCCTCGATGCGGGTGTGGGACCGGATGTTCGGTGAACTCCAGCAGATCTTCGCCCAGTTGGGAGCCTTCCGGGATGTCCGGATGCGCTATCTGCACCAGGGGCCGGACGGCGCCGCCGCGGTGAGCCGCAGCCCCGACCCGGGCGCGGCACCACTGCACTCCGCGGACCGGCTGAGCGATCCGACCGGCCGCCGCGTCACCGTCCTGGTCAGCGACTGCGCCGGTCCGCTCTGGCACAGCGGACGAGCCCACCGGCTGCTGCACCACCTGGCCGCACAGGCCCCGGCCGCCGTGCTCCAGCCGCTGCCGCAGCGGATGTGGAACCGGACCAGACTCCCGGTCACCTACGGCTCGCTGTCCCGGGGCGACGGGCCCGGCGGGGCCGCCGTGCTGAAGGTCGTGGAGCAGCCGGGCACGGGCCCCGCCGTGCATCCGGGGGCCCTCGCCGTGCCCGTACTCCCTCCGGTCGACGGGGCGTTGGCGGCCTGGGCGAAGCTGCTCTCCGGCACCGGCTCGGGACAGATCTCCGGCGCGGTCGGCTGGGTGCGGGCCGATCAGCCGGCCGCCGCCGCACAGCGTCCGGGTGGCGGACTCTCCTCGCTCCAGCTGGTCAGCCGCTTCCGGGCGGCCGCCTCACCGGCCGCCGGGCAGCTCGCGGTCTACCTCGCGGCGGCCCCGCTGCACCTGCCGGTGATGCAACTGGTGCAGCGCACGATGCTGCCCCACTCGGGCCCCTCCGAGCTCGCCGAGGTGCTGCTGAGCGGGCTGCTGTCCCGGAGCAGGGGCGAGGACGGCGGCCAGTACGACGGTCAGTGGTACGAATTCGTGCCCGGCGTACGGGAGGCACTGCTCGGCCCGCTGAGCCGCGACGAGGCGCTGCTGGTGCTCAAGCACTGTTCGCAGTACATCGAGCAGCGGTTCGGCAAGGGCGGACCGAACTTCCCGGCCCTGGCCTTCGCCCAGCTCGGCGAAGGCAGATCCGCGATGCTGTCCGCCGGCACGAATCCCATGGCGAACGGCGCACCCGACGACGAGATCGAAGAGGGTGCCGAGAACGGGGAGGGCGACGCAAGCGGCAGGTCGCGCGTCCCTCACCCCTTCGCCGAGGTCGCGGTCCGCGTACTGGAGCGTTTCATGCCCCTGCCCGAGCAGTTCGTGACGAAGACCGGACGGGGCGGCCACCGAGGCACCGCCCAGACCCGGAACGCCGCGGTGGAGAGCGCCCGCGCCCTCCTGCGGCAGTTCGAGTCGGACAGCATGGTGCAGTACCTCATCGACGCCGTGCAGCTGCTGCGCGGCGCCACCGAACGCGAGGAGCAGCCGGGCACCGACCCCGGCCTGTGGGCGGAGTACTCCCGCTGCGTGCTGCGGCTGTGGGAGGTCCAGGGCGACGCCGAACTGCTCCGCGAGGCCGAGTACGCCGCCGAGCAGGCCGCCGCACACCCCACCGCGGTACGCGAACGGGCCGTACTGGCCAAGGTGTTGCACGCCGCGGCCGACGACCGGCGGCGGCGCGGCGACCGGCGCGGGGCGCTGGAGCTGCTGCGCCGCGCCGACCGCGAGTACACGGCCGCCTGCTCGGCCGCCGGCCTGGAACCCACCGAGGCCCTGCGGCTGACACTGGAACGGGTCCGGGCCCTGGAGGCGCAGTGGCGGCTCGACGGCGACACCGCGCTGCTCCAGGCCGCGTGCGGCATGCTGGAGGCCTTCGCCGACGTCTGGCCCGACCAGGAGAACCGCCCCACCACCCTGCCCCTGGCGCACGGCCGGACCCTGCTGAAGCTGGCCGGCGCCACCGCCGACACCGAACAGTCCCGGGTGTACGCGGGCCAGGCGGCACGCTCCCTGCGCACCGCGTTCGAACAGGGCGGCGGCCGGCACACCATGGGCACCGAGGTGCGCATCCTGCTGGACCTGGTGGACGCCCTGCTCGGCTCCGGCCAGGAACCCGACGAGGCCGCGACCCTGATCCAGCAGGCCCTGGCAACCGTACGCGACCAGCGGCTGCGCGCCTCGCTCCAGATCAGGGCGGGCCGGGTCGGAGTCGCGCGGTACGAGCACACCGGCGAGCCGGACGAACTCGTCAACGCCGCCGACTGGTTCGCCCGCGCCGCACGCGGTGTACCGCGCGACTCGCGATCCCACGCCGACCTGCTCGCCGAATGGGGCCGCACCCTGCTGCGCCGGGCCCAACTGCCCGACGGGCGCCCGCACATCGGGGCGGCGATCCGGGTGCTGCGCGACTGCCGTACGGAGACGGCATCGGGGAGCACGCGCCAGGCCGAGCGGCTGCTGATGCTGGGCCGGGCGCTGATGCTGCGCCACCGGGCCACCGAGGACCGGGTCGACCTCAGGGAGGCCGAGCACCTCTTCGGCCTCGCCGCCCAGGAGGCGACCGACCCGCTGACCGGGGCGCGCTGCTGGCTGGAGCTGGGCCGCTCCCACCTCGACGCCTCCCGGGTGCTGCAACGTCCGGCCAGGCTCGACGAGGCGGCCGAGGCGTTCCGGGGTGCGGCCGAGGCGGCCGGTGTGGCGGAGGCGGAGCTGGACGGCCCTCAACAGTCCGCACAAGCAGTCGAGTTGAGTGCTACAGCCAACCACTGGCGGGGTATGACGTACGAGAGGGCGGGACGCCCCAGGGCCGCTCGCGAGGCGTACCGGGCGGCCCACCGGGAATGGCGCAAACTGCCGGACGGCGGCGGCGCGGCGGGCGAGGTGACCGCCGAACGGCTGGCGGAACTGGAACGCTGAGCCGCTCGAAGCGGAGCATCGGTGGACGGCAGGGGCCACGAGGTCACGGGGAGAAACGGTGAACGAGACGAAACACCAGGGCGTAACGCCGGGCGGACCGTCCGATGGACCCGACGCGCTGCCGGATCTGCTGGGGCTCGACCTGGAGTCTCTGCGCACGCTGGACCACCCGGTCCTCGCCGAGGTGGTCGCTGACCTGCGCGGGCGCGCCGAGCAGCCGCGGGAGATGCTGTGGGGGTTCACCAACGCCTTCTGAAGAGGCCGTTGACTCCCGGTGCCCCACCCCGGGAGTCAACGGCCTTTGGGTGCACACGATTTCGGTCCGGGGCCCGGCTGAACAGGACATCGTCGTGAGGTACACGTTTGCCCGGATGACAGGCCAGGGATACTCGCCTCGGGACGGCGACGGGGGCCGTGCCGGAGGATGTGAACGGCGCGGGGGTGCGGGAGTGTCTCGACAGGCGACGCCGAAACCGCACCCGGGTGCCGAGGGCGGCCGACTTCCGTTCCCCTTCGGGCAGTTCATCGTCAAGGTACACGGCCGCTGCAATCTCGCCTGCCGCTACTGCTACCTCTACGAGGGACCCGACCGGACCTGGCGCGACCGGCCGGCCGCCGCCGCACCCGCCGTCCTCGACCGCACTGCGCACCGCATCGCCGAACACGCGGCGGCCCACGGACTGCGGGACGTCGCGCTCGTCCTGCACGGCGGCGAACCCCTCCTGGCGGGCGCCGACCGGCTCGCCGCCTTCGCCGTCCGGGTACGCGCCCTGACGCCCGACGGCTGCACCGTCCACACCACCGTCCAGACCAACGCCACCCTCCTCACCGAGGCCCGCGTCGCCACCCTCGCCCGGCACGGCATACGCATCGGCGTCAGCCTCGACGGCGGCCGCCCCGCCCACAACCTCCGGCGCACCGATCACGCCGGACGCCCCTCCTGGCGCGCCGCCTCGCGCGGCACCCGGCTCCTCGCCGACCGGCACCCCGATGCCTACGCGGGCATCCTCACCGTCGTCGACCCGGACACCGACCCCGTCGAGATGTACGAGTCGCTGCTCGAACTGCGTCCCCCGGCCCTGGACCTGCTGCTCCCGCACGGCAACTGGACGACCCCTCCACCGGGCCTGCCACTCACCGGGCCCGGCCGTCCGACCCCGTACGGCGACTGGCTCACCACCGTCTTCGACCGCTGGTGGCGCACCGGACGGCGGGAGACCCGGATCCGGCTCTTCGAGGAATGCATCGCCCTGCTGCTGGGTCTGCCCGGCGCCACCGAGTCCCTCGGCCTCGACCCGGTCGACGCGATCGTGATCGAGACGGACGGGACGATCGAGCAGGTCGACTCCCTCAAGTCCGCCTACGACACGGCCGCCGCCACCGGCCTCGACGTCTTCCACCACACCTTCGACGACGCCCTGCGCCACCCCGGCGTCGCCGCCCGCCGGGCAGGCGCCGACGCACTCGCCGCGGCCTGCCGGGCCTGCCCGCTGCTGACCGTCTGCGGGGGCGGCCACTACGCACACCGCTACCGCGCGGAAAACGGCTTCGCCAACCCGTCCGTCTACTGCGCGGACCTCGAACGGCTGGTACGCCACATCGCCGCCCGGCTGTCCGACGCAACCGCAGGAGAACGCCGATGATCCCCCCACTCCCGGACCACATGCTGCGCCAACTGGGCCGCACCGAGGGCGACGTGGAGACCCTCCGCGTCCTCGTGCGCGATCAGGACACCCGCCGGCTCCTCCTGCTGCGGGCGCTGCTCGACGCTGCCGAGGCGGCCCCCACGGCCATCTGCCCGCCCCGGGCGCTCGACCGCCTGCGCCAGGACTGGGCGCTGCTGGAGACGGCCGAGCGCGCCGACCGGGCCGCTGTGCGCACCGTCCTGTTCCACCCGCTCGTGGGCCCCTGGGCGCAGCGCTGCCTGCGCGGGCTCTCCGGTACCGGCACCCGCCCCGGTCCCGGCCCCGGACTTCGTGCGGATCTCCGTCATCTGAACGCGCTCGCCGCCGCGGCGGCGATCCGAGCCGGAGTCCCGTTTCTGACCCGCCTCAGCACATCTGACGGGTTCGTGCCGCTGCCCACCCTCGGTGCGCTGTGCACATCCTCGCCATCCGTCGAACTCGCCTTCGCGGGCGAAGAAATGACCGTGCGTGAGTTCAACTGCCTGCCCCCGCTCACCGTCCACGCGCGAGGCGACGGCGCAGCAGACTCGGCCGACCCGCGCTGGCTGCCGCTGCTCACCCTGCCCGCCGTACCGCCCGGCACCGGGGCCGTGCGGCTGGACGACGTCGACCCGTACCGCACCGAGGGCGGCGGACTCCCGCGCCACGGACTGAGCTCGGCCGTCCGCGTCGACGACCAGGAACGCAAGGCCTGGGCCGACTCCTGGACCGGAGTGGAGCCACTGCTCCGCATCGGCGGCGAACACCGCCTCGCCGAGGCGGCCTTGCTGCTGCGCTGCCTCATACCCCTCGGTCACCCGCCCGGCTCCGGCCCCACCGGCGAGGGCGCGGCCCAGTGCAGCGGGACCAGGCGCGAGGCGTTCGGTGCCGTCCTCAGCAGCAAACCGGCCACCTCCGCCCACTTCGCCGCCACCCTCGTCCACGAACTCCAACACACCAAACTGGCCGCGCTCGCCGCCCTCGTACTGCTGCACCACGAGGACCCGGAACCCCGTCATTTCGCACCCTGGCGCTCCGACCCCCGCCCCTTCGACGGCCTCCTCCAGGGCGCCTACTCGCACCTCGCGCTCGCCGACTTCTGGCAGCGGCTGGCGCTCGCAGCGCGGCGGGCCACCCACCGCGACCTCGCCTGGGTCGAGCATGCCCGCTGCCGCGAACAGGTCGGCGCCGTACTGCCCGTACTGGCAGGATCGGCGGCCCTGACCCGAGGGGGCCGCGTGCTGGTCAACGAGATGATCACGCTCTACCACCGTCTGGACGATTGTCCGCCCCCCTCGGGGCATCTCGCCCGCGCGGAGGCGTACGTGGCCACGGCCAAGGTGATATGGCAGCAGAGGAACGGCTCGCGAAGCCGGTGACGGACCCGCGATCGTCCACGGATCGTCCGTCGGGGCGACCGTGCTCAGGTGTATGTTGACAAGGCTCGGATCGACCCAGGGAGACGGTTGAATGCCCGCAACGCGTAAGCAAGTTGGAGCAACCGGGGTGCAGGCCGTCACCATCAGTTTCGCCGGCTTCAACCGGGCCTGGGCGACCTGGATCGGTGACCGGCTGGAGCGGCGCGGAGTATCGGTCGCCACGCAGCGCTGGGATCCCCCGGTAGAGGTTCCGCTGGAGGAGTCGCTGCGTGACCTGACGCTCTCCCGGGGCCGCGTCCTGGTGATCCTCAGCGACTGGTACTTCCAGCTCGGCCCGCGCAGCCACAACGAGTGGAACAGGGCGCTGCGCGAGGCCGTCGCCCCCGACGCCGACCGCTTCGCCGCGGTCTCCATCACCACCTCGGCACTGCCGGGCGCCACCTCCGTGTTCGGCGCGGCGGACCTGACCAACGTCGGCGCCGAGGAGGCCGAACGACGGTTGCTGGTCCGCCTGGGCCTCCCCACCGACCCGCTGCCGGAGCCCGCCGGGGCCAGACAGGGGCCCCGGTATCCGGCCGACACCCCCGAGGTGTGGGGCGGGGTGCCGCGCCGCAACACCCGGTTCACCGGCCGCGAGGAGCTGCTCAGCAAGGCGTACGAAGCACTCCAGGACGCGGGAACCGGTGCCGGGGTCGTGACCCTGCACGGTATGTCCGGTGTGGGCAAGACCCAGCTGGCCGCGGAGTACGTCTACCGGTTCGGCTCCGAGTACGACGTCGTGTGGTGGGTGCCCGCAGACCGCCGTGCCCTCTACCGCCAGAAGCTCGCCGAACTCGCCCCCGAACTGGGCCTGTCCACGGGCGCCGAGTACGGCGAACGGCTGCGCGCGGTCCGCGACGCGCTGCGCCGCGGTGAACCGCACTCCCGCTGGCTCCTCGTCCTGGACGGCGCCGACGAGCCCGAACACATCTGGGACCTGGTGCCGACCGGCCCCGGACATGTCCTGATCACCTCCCGCAACCCGGAGTGGAGCGAGCACAACAGCAACCTCGTCGAGGTCCCGGTCTATACACGCGACGAGTCGGTCGCCTTCATCCGCCGACGCGCATCCCGCCTGACCCCGAACGACGCCGACCAGCTGGCCGAGGCCCTCGAAGACCTCCCGCTCCTCCTGGACCAGACGGCCGGCTGGCTCAACGACTCCGACATGTCCGTCGAGGAGTACATCGAACTCCTCGAAGGCGGCATCGATCAGGACGTCGTCAAGGTCTCGGCCGACTTCCCGCTCGCCTTCCAGACCGCCTGGTCGATACTGCTGAACAAGCTCAAGGAGACCGTTCCGGAATCCGTCGACCTGCTGCGGCTGTGCAGCTTCTTCGCACCCGGCTCCGTCCCCGTTCGGCTGCTGCGGGAGATGCCCCCCGGTGAACTGCCCGAGCAGCTGTCCGGTCTGATGAACGACCCGCTGCTGTGGAACAAGGCGATCGGCCAGCTCCGCCAATACTCCGTGGTCCGGCTGGAGTCCCACGAAACGGTCGGTGAGGAGTCGTCGTCCGGCGAGTCGCTCTACATGCACCGCATGGTTCATCAGATCGTCGGCAAGGACATGCCGGAACGCGACCGCCGCGAGTTCATCGACGTGGTCCGCAGGGCCCTCGCTGCCGCGGACCCCGGTCGTCCCACCGACACCCGGCTGTGGCCCGCCTACGCCGAGATCACTCCGCACCTGAAATGGGCCGACGTACTCAGGAGCACCGAGCCGGCGGTGCAGACCCTCGTGCTCAACTGCCTGCGCTACATGTACCTCTCCGGGGAGTACCGTGCCGGGATCAAACTCGGCGAACGCGCCATGACGGCCTGGCGCGAACTCCTCGGCGACGACCACCCCAGGATCTGGGACCTCAGCTACAACTACGCCAACGTTCTGCGGGCCGTTGGCGACTACGCGGGCACGGAAGCCATCGAACGGGCTGCCGTCGATCGCCTGCGCGCCGAGCGCGGCGCCCAGGACCTGGAACATCTCCGCGCCGCCGGCGGCCTCGCCGCCGACCTCCGGGGCCTCGGCCGGTACGACGAGGCGTTCCAGATCTCCAGCTGGATCCTCGCCGCGTACCGCGAACTGCTGGGCGACCTGGACTCGCGCACCCTCAACGCACAGAACAACCTGGCGGTCTCGCTCCGGCTGCTGGGCAGGTACGAGGAGTCCCTGGAGCTCAACCGGAGCACGCTGGACGCCCGGCGGCAACTGCTGCGCTCACGCCACACCTGGACCCTGTTCTCCGAGATCAACTACGCCACCGACCTGCGCCTGCTCGGCCGGTACGGCGACGCCCTGTCGCTCCAGAACCAGAGCGTCCGGGTGCACCGGCTGGTCATGGGGCCCGACAACCCGCAGACCCTGCGCGCCGAGCACAACCTTGCGCTGTGCCAGTACCGGACGGGCGAGCGGGACAGGTCCGCGGCCCTCTTCACCCGGGTCCTCGAACGGGCGGAGCGGGTCCTGGGCGAGAGCGATCCGCTGACGATGATGTTCGCGGTCAGCCAGAGTTTCTTCGCCCGTGAGCACGGCGACATCGACCGGGCCAGGGACATAAGCGAACAGGTCGTCACGGGCTATGAGGCGATGCTCGGCGAAGGGCACCCCTTCGTAGCCGGAACCCGGGCCAACCATGCCCTGATCCTGCGCAACGTGGGGGAGCGGGACCAGGCCCACGCGCTCCTGGAAGAATCTCTTGCCGCGCTGACGCGGGCCGTCGGCGAGCACCACCCCTGGACCCTGGGCTGCGCGATCAACGCCTCGGCGTTGCGCAATCTGGTGGGGGACCCGGAGTCGGCGGCCGAGCTGACGGAGTCGGTCATCGGCCGGGCCACCGAGACCCTGGGCCGGACCCACCCGCTGACCCTCTCCGCCCGGATCGCGCACGCCGCCGACCTGCGCGGCATCCGGGAGCGGCAACGGGCCGAGAAGATCGAGAACGAGGCACTGGGAGATCTGGTCTCGACGCTCGGGGCCCAGCACGTCCACACGGTCTCGGCCCGTTCCCGCAACCGTCCGTACTGGGACTTCGAACCCCCCATCGTCTGAGGCGGCCCGCCCCGCCCGTACGCCGAAGGGCCCGGCTCCGCGATCGTCTCGCGGGGCCGGGCCCTTCGGTGTTGCGTACTACGACCGGTCAGGCCTCGAAGACCTCGGCGACCAGCTGGGCCTGCTCGGCCTGGTGGCGCTTGGCCGAGCCGACTGCCGGGGACGAGCTGTGCGGGCGCGAGATGCGGCGCAGGCGCTCACCGTGCGGGATGTCGGCGCCGACGGCCAGGTCCAGGTGGTCGATCAGGTTCAGGGCGATGAACGGCCATGCACCCTGGTTGGCCGGCTCCTCCTGGGCCCAGAGGTACTTCTCGGCGTTCGGGTACTTGGCGATCTCGGCCTGGAGCTCGGCACCCGGCAGCGGGTACAGGCGCTCCAGACGGATGATCGCGGTGTCCGTGACGCCGCGCTTGGTGCGCTCGGCCTCCAGGTCGTAGAAGACCTTTCCGGCGCAGAAGACGACCTTGCGGACGTCGGCCGGGTTCACCGAGTCGTCGCCGATCACCGGGCGGAAGCCGCCGGTGGTGAACTCCTCCACCTTCGACGCGGCCGCCTTGAGGCGGAGCATCGACTTCGGGGTGAAGACGATCAGCGGCTTGTGGTGCGGGTTGTGCACCTGCCACCGCAGGAGGTGGAAGTAGTTCGACGGCAGGGTCGGCATGGCGACCGTCATGTTGTTCTGCGCGCACAGTGTGAGGAAGCGCTCCGGGCGGGCGGACGAGTGGTCCGGGCCCTGGCCCTCGTAGCCGTGCGGCAGCAGCAGCGTGACGCCGGAGGTCTGGCCCCACTTCTGCTCGGCCGAGGAGATGAACTCGTCGACGACGGTCTGCGCGCCGTTGACGAAGTCGCCGAACTGGGCCTCCCAGACGACCAGCGACTCCGGACGGGCCAGCGAGTAGCCGTACTCGAAGCCCATCGCCGCGTACTCGCTGAGCAGCGAGTCGTAGACGTTGTAACGGGCCTGTTCGTCGGAGAGGTAGAGCAGCGGGGTGTAGTCCTCGCCGGTCACCTGGTCGACGAGGACCGCGTGGCGCTGGCCGAAGGTGCCGCGGCGGCTGTCCTGGCCGGCGAGGCGGACCGGGGTGCCCTCCATCAGCAGCGAGCCGATGGCCAGGGTCTCGCCCATGCCCCAGTCGATCGTGCCGTTCTCCACCGAGGCCGCGCGGCGCTGCATCTGCGGCATCAGGCGCGGGTGGACGGTGATCCGGTCGGGGACGTTGACCTGGGACTCCGCGATGACCTTGACGACCTCCGGGGAGATCGCGGTGGTCACGGCGACCGGGAACTCGGGCTGGACCTCGGGGGTGTGCGCCGGGGCCGGCAGCGAGGTGGCCTCGCGGACCTCCGCGAAGACCTTCTCCAGCTGGCCCTGGAAGTCCTGGAGCGCCTGCTCCGCCTCTTCCAGGGTGATGTCGCCGCGACCGATGAGGGACTCGGTGTACAGCTTGCGCACCGAGCGCTTCTTGTCGATCAGGGTGTACATCTGCGGGTTGGTGAACTCCGGGTTGTCGCCCTCGTTGTGACCGCGGCGGCGGTAGCAGATGAGGTCGATCACGACGTCCTTGTTGAACGCCTGGCGGAACTCGAAGGCGAGCCGCGCGACACGGACGACGGCCTCGGGGTCGTCGCCGTTGACGTGGATGATCGGCGCCTCGATCATGCGCGCCACGTCGGTGGCGTACATCGAGGAGCGCGAGGACTCCGGGGCGGCGGTGAAGCCGACCTGGTTGTTGATCACCACGTGCACGGTGCCGCCGGTGCGGTAGCCGCGCAGCTGCGACATGTTGAGCGTCTCGGCGACGACGCCCTGGCCCGCGAAGGCCGCGTCGCCGTGGAGCGCGACGGGCAGGACCGTGAAGTCCGTGCCGCCCTTGTTGATGATGTCCTGCTTGGCGCGGGCGATGCCCTCCAGGACCGGGTCGACCGCCTCCAGGTGCGAGGGGTTGGCGGCCAGCGAGACCTTGATCTGCTCGCCGTCCAGACCGGTGAAGGTGCCCTCGGCGCCCAGGTGGTACTTGACGTCACCGGAGCCGTGCATCGACCGGGGGTCGAGGTTGCCCTCGAACTCGCGGAAGATCTGCGCGTACGACTTGCCGACGATGTTGGCCAGCACGTTCAGCCGGCCGCGGTGGGCCATGCCGATGACGACCTCGTCGAGGCGGGCCTCGGCGGCGGAGTCGATGACCGCGTCGAGCAGCGGGATGACGGACTCGCCGCCCTCCAGCGAGAACCGCTTCTGGCCGACGTACTTGGTCTGCAGGAACGTCTCGAACGCCTCGGCGGCGTTCAGCCGGCGCAGGATGCGCAGCTGCTCCTCGCGCTCGGGCTGCTGGGCGCGCGGGCGCTCCACCCGGTCCTGGAGCCACTTGCGCTGCTTCGGGTCCTGGATGTGCATGAACTCGATGCCGGTGGTGCGGCAGTACGACTCGCGCAGCACACCGAGGATGTCACGGAGCTTCATCATCGACTTGCCGGCGAAACCGCCGACCGCGAAGTCCCGCTCCAGGTCCCACAGGGTGAGGCCGTGCTCGGTGATGTCCAGGTCGGGGTGCTTGCGCTGGCGGTACTCCAGCGGGTCGGTGTCGGCCATGACGTGGCCGCGGACCCGGTAGGAGTGGATCAGCTCGAAGACCCGCGCGGCCTTGGTCACGTCGTTGTCGTGCGAGGCGTCGATGTCCGTGAGCCAGCGGACCGGCTCGTACGGGATGCGCAGCGACTTGAAGATCTCGTCGTAGAACTCGTTCTCGCCGAGCAGGAGTTGGGCGACGATCCGCAGGAACTCGCCGGAGGCGGCGCCCTGGATGACCCGGTGGTCGTACGTCGAGGTCAGCGTCATGACCTTGGAGATGCCCAGCTTGTTCAGGGTGTCCTGCGAGGTGCCCTGGAACTCGGCCGGGTAGTCCATCGCGCCGACGCCCATGATGAGGCCCTGTCCGGGCATCAGGCGGGGCACCGAGTGGACGGTGCCGATGCCGCCGGGGTTGGTCAGCGAGGCGGTGACCCCGGTGAAGTCGTCCATGCCGAGCTTGCCGTTGCGGGCGCGGCGGACGATGTCCTCGTAGGCCTGCCAGAACTCGAAGAAGTTGAGCGTCTCGGCCTTCTTGATGGCCGCGACGACCAGCTGGCGGTCGCCGTTCGGCTTCACCAGGTCGATGGCGAGGCCGAGGTTGACGTGCTCCGGCTTGACCAGGGTCGGCTTGCCGTCCTTCAGCGCGAAGGAGTGGTTCATCGCCGGCATGGCCTTGAGGGCCTGCACCATCGCGTACCCGATGAGGTGCGTGAAGGAGATCTTCCCGCCCCGGGCGCGCTTGAGGTGGTTGTTGATGACGATGCGGTTGTCGAAGAGCAGCTTCACCGGGACGGCGCGGACGGACGTGGCCGTCGGCAGCTCCAGCGAGGCGTTCATGTTCTTCGCGACGGCGGCCGAAGGGCCACGCAGCGTCACGTACTCGGGGCCCTCCGGGGCCTCGGTCGCCGGCGCTGCCGCGGCCTTGGCCGGCGCAGGCGCGGCAGCCTTCGTGGCCGGAGCCGGGGCGGCCGGGGCTGCCTTCGCCGGAGCGGCCTGTGCGGGGGCCGGAGCCGGGGCGGGTGCGGCCGGGGCCTGCGCCGGGGCGGCCTGTGCGGGGGCGGCCGGGGTCGGGGTCACCGCAGCTCCTGTTGCCGGGGCGCCGGGAACGGGCTTGTCCGCCGTGCCGGAGGTACCCGGCTTGTAGTCGGCGAAGAAGTCCCACCAGGCGCGATCGACCGAATTGGGATCCTGGAGGTACTGCTGGTAGATCTCGTCGACGAGCCACTCATTGGGTCCGAAAGCCGCGGCCGGGTTCGTACCCGGGCCGGCTTGTTCGGTCGAGATGCTCGAGTTACTGGGGGACTGAGACGACACGGCGGCAACCGCCCTCTTCCGCTTCACAAGGTGATGGACAGCGGAAATCAAGGCTACGCCTCCCCAGCCGTTCCACGCAGGCCGGGCCGCTCTTCGTCGCGCAAGTCACACTGGAAGGCGGGTTTCGGTGCAGGAATTGGCGGGAAACATGCACGGTTCCGCTTCACTTTGGGTATGCGGGACCGTGGCTACGGCCCCCTGGGTCGTACCCCCCTGAACGGAACACGTAGAACGCGACCTTCCGATTCGAACCCTATGTCAACCTCGCGGCTGCGGTACCCCCGGAAGAGTGACCTGAATGCGGCATCCGCGAACGGATTCGGCCACACCGATGCGTCCGCCGTGCAGATCCACCGCCCAGCGGGCGATCGCCAGGCCGAGGCCCGTACCGCCGTCGCTGCCCGGACCGTGCGGGGAAGGCACCTCGCCGCGGTTGAAACGCTCGAAGACCCGGTGCCGCTCGGACTCCGGAATGCCCGGCCCCTCGTCCAGCACCTCCAGTGTCAGGGACTCCGGTCCGGGCCCGCGCCGCGCCAGTACGGTGACCCGGCCGTGCGGCGGGCTGTGCTTGACGGCGTTGTCGATCAGATTGGCCACCACCTGGTGCAGGCGTTCCGCGTCCGCGTACGCGGTCAGTTCCGGCGGCGACACGTCGAGATGCAGATGGACGTCCTTGCGCGTGTGGTTCCCGGAGCCGGACGGCAGCCGGCGGTGCGAGACGGCGAGGTTCGCCTCCTTCAGCACGCCCGACAGATACGGCCACACCTCGAACCGGCGGGCCTTGAGCGTGACCACTCCGTTGTCCAGGCGGGACAGGTCGAGCAGCGTCTCGACCAGCCTGCCGAGCCGCTCGGTCTGCTTCAGCGCGGTGCGCATCGTCTCGGGATCGGCCGAGGACACCCCGTCCACGACGTTCTCCAGCACGGCTCTCAGCGCCGCGATGGGTGTTCGCAGCTCGTGCGAGACGTTGGCGACCAGCTCCTTGCGATGCCGGTCCACGGCCTCCAGATCGTCCGCCATGCGGTTGATCGTCTGGGCCAGGTCGCCGAGCTCGTCCCGGCGGTCGGCGCCGCTCACCCGCCTGGTGTAGTCACCGTGCGAGATCGAGCGGGCCACCTTGGTCATCTCGTCCAGCGGCGCGGTCAGACCGTGCGCCACGAACTGGGTGATCAGCAGGGTCGCTATCACCGAGAACACCGTGATGAACCGCAGCTCGGTCCTGGTGCGCACGGCCACCATCAGCAGCCCGGTCGTGATGAACACCGAGACCACGACGAGCGTGCTCATCTTGGCCTTGACCGAGAAGGGACGCAGTCCGGAGCCGGGCCGGGTCATGGAGCCGGGGTCTCCAGGGCGTAACCCACGCCGTGCACGGTACGGATCCGCTCCGCGCCGATCTTCCGGCGCAGCGCCTTGATGTGGCTGTCGACGGTACGGGTGCCGGAGGCGTCCGCCCAGTCCCAGACCTCGGCCAGCAGCTGCTCCCGGGAGAGCACCGCACGCGGCGTATTGGCCAGACAGACCAGCAGGTCGAACTCGGTCGGGGTGAGGTGGACGTCGTCGGCGCGCACCCTGACCCGGCGCTGCGCGTGATCGATCTCCAGCTCGCCCAGGCGCAGGATCCCGCTGCGCGGCGTCACCGCGGCCAGCGCCGCGCGCTCGACCCGGCGCAGCAGGACATGGACCCGGGCCGCCAGCTCGCGCATCGAGAACGGCTTGGTCATGTAGTCGTCGGCGCCGACGCCGAGGCCGACCAGCATGTCCGTCTCGTCGTCCCGGGCGGTCAGCATCAGTACCGGCACCGGCCGCTGGGCCTGCACGCGGCGGCAGACCTCCAGGCCGTCGAAGCCGGGAAGCATGATGTCGAGCACCATCAGATCCGGCTGCCACGCCTCGGCCGCGTCCACCGCCGCCGGACCGTCGAGTGCGGTCTGCACCAGAAAGCCCTCGGCCCGCAGCCGGGCGGAAATGGCATCGACGATCGTGGCGTCGTCCTCGACCACCAGCACCCGGCGCTGCGCGCCAGGAGTGGCCGCGGCGCCGGTCTGGGTGGTGTTTGTCTGTTCCATCGCCCCGCCCCTGCCCCGTTCTCACGGGGGCCATTCCCCCGGACGCACGGTCTTCGCTTGTGGATTTCGTGGGTGATCCCGTTACCGGTCAGCAGCGTAGAGGCAGCGGACCGCTCTCGGCTACGCAGGGTGTAACGCCTCGGGCGGGAGGAAGTGGCGGAGTGTCGGGCTTGTGGCACTTGGCCCCCGGGCTTCCGGGGGCCGGTGATACCCGGCGGGGGAATCTCAGTCCGTCCGAAGTGCGAGATGCACCACGTCGGGCACACCTCGGGCAACAGTGATCTCTTCGGTTCTTACCCCATCGAATCCGGCATTCCGCAGGGCCTGTTCGAAGTCTGCGGACGGCTGTGCAGACCACACTGCGAGAACGCCGCCCGGCGTCAACCGCTCCCGGCAGTCCGCCAGACCGGCGGGGGAGTAGAGGCTCGTGTTGCCCTCGGTGACGGTCCAGTCCGGCCCGTTGTCGATGTCCAGACACAGGGCGTCGTAACGGTCCGTAGTTGTGCTCAGGTACTCGACCAGATCCGTCGTCAGGATCCCGGTCCGAGGATCGGCGAGCGCCGCACCGGAGATCGCGGCCAGCGGCCCCTCCAGATGCCAGTCCACGATCGCCTGCTCCCGCTCGGCCACGACGATCCGCCCCCACCGCGGCTCGGCGGCGGCCCGTGCGAGCGAGAAACCGACGCCGAGCCCCCCGATGAGCACCGACGGGGCGGGGCGGCCGGCGGGCAGGGCGGCCAGCGCCGCGTCGATCAGCAGCCGCTCGGAGCGCCCGTCCGAGGTGTCCATCAGGAAGCACCCATTGGCGATGATCTCGAAGTCGTCACCCCGCTCCCGCAGGACGACCTCGCCGTACGGGCCTTCGCGGCGGTCGAGCGTGACGGGGGCGGGGGCATCGGAATGGTGGATGTCGGGCATGGTGCGGGTCTCCGGCGGATGGCGGACACGGTCCCCGCCATCCTGTCCCGTCGGCGTGGGCGGGGCCAGCCGATTGCGCGATCCGTCCGCAGTCGGGCCAGGGCGGGTTTGTCCCGCCTGGCCGGGGGCGCCTGGTGCTTCCCCAAGCTCTCGGCTTCACTCGGGCAGGGGAGACCCCGTCGCTCGCCGCGTTGTCGGTCGTCGGCGCAGCTCACTGCGCTCTCCTCCCTCCGCCTTGCGATCGCACGCACCGGACGCCCCCGCCCTCCGGGCGGACGACCGCCACTTTCGAAACACGCCCTACCCGCGCTCCGGGCGCGCGCCGCGCACCGTGAGGAGCGCCGCCCCCGCCGCGTACGCCGTCACGGCCACCGCCCACGCGGCCCCCTGTGGGCCCGGCTGCATCGGCCAGGCCCACACCGCCGCCGCGCCGCCCGGGACGCGGGGCGCCGCCAGATAGACGGCGCCGCCGTAGACCGTCATCGGCAACCAGCTCAGCCGGGCACCGAGCAGCGCGACGGAGGCAGCGGCCACCCCCGTCGCACCGAGCACGTTGCGCACCATGGCCGGTACGCCGAACGCCTCCGGGTGCCCCGGGACCGCCGCCGCGAGCGCCCCGGCCACCGACGCGGTCAGCGCCAGCAGATGCAGCAGCCGGCGAGGCCACCAGCGGCCCACGGCGGTCCGGTCCAGCTCGTCGCTGTGCGAGTGCAGGCTGGTGCCGATCGCGGCGGAGGCGAGCAGCGGGGCCAGTACGACGACCGGGACGCGGGCGGTGTGGTCGAAGTACGGCCGGCTCTGGAGCCAGTGGGCGGCCCAGGCGGCGACGAGCGTGATGCAGAGCAGCGTGGCGGCGGTGAGGGGGAGGGCGCGGGAGCGGATGTAGAGGAGAGGGGGAGCCGCGTGGGCCGGCTGAGCGCTCACAGGGCCGGTACCTCCGCGGGCGTGCAGCTCTTCCGGGTGGCCAGGTAGCGGCCGAGCCAGGCCCTGCGGTCGGCGTCCGGCATGACCTTGAGACGGGTGACGAGGTGGCGGGCTTCCGGGTCCCATGTGGAGTCCGTGCCGGCCAGCCAGGTGCGTACCGCGTCGTCCGTGAGAGCCACCCGCTTCACCCCCTTGCCGTCGCTCCTCCCCGAGCCGTCCGGACAGTCGCGGTTCACCAGGCCCAGGGCGGTTTCCCCGGCGTACGCCCGAGGATCGGTCAGCTTGTTCCGCGTGACGCCCCAGCCGCGCATGACATGGGCCAGGGCGGCTTCGCCGTCCTTCGGGTCGAATGCGGAGTCCACGTATGTGACCGGTGCGCCCGGGACCCCCTCCAGGCGCGAGAACATTCCGGCCAGGGCATCCGACATGCTGGGCAGCACCGGGGCATCGGGCGCCTTCACGCAGAGCCGCGGTGTGCCGGGTGCCGGTGCCGAGCAGACCCGGCGTGTCGCGGCCGGGTCGTCCCGGAACAGGTCGGCGCCCGTCGGCGCGATCACCGCCCCGGCCGCGACCGCCAGCGCGAACGGCACGAAGGCCGGCAGACGCCGCCGGGCCGCGTACGCGAGCAGCACGGTAGCGGCGATGCCGCCCGTCCAGGCCAGCAGGACCGGTGCGAACCACCACACCGGGACCTGCCCTTGCAGCGCGTACTGCTCGGCGGGGCTCAGGAACCGGGCATCCGATTCCACATAGCTCGGGGCCCCCAGGAGCACGTAGAGAAAGGCCGCCAGCACCGGGGCGGTCAACCGCCACCGCACCAGCCGCCCGACCACGAAGCCGACGAAGCCGATGGACAGCAGGAGACCGAGATCCGTGACGGCGACCGAGAGGGACGGACCGCCCGCCCCGGTGTACGGAGCCGTCGCCGCGAACACCATGGCCAGCGCGAGCAGATATCCGGCCGCCGCCCACAGCGCGATCGGCGTCGCGGCCGTCGTCACCTGCGCCAGGCGGCTCCGCGGGACCGAGAGCAGCAGTTCGGCGGTGCGCCGGCGGTGCTCCCGGCCGCCCTGCCAGCAGGCGGCCGCGGCGACGAGCGGGCCGCCGAACAGCGCCGCCACCGTGTGCAGCAGGGTCTGCGTCTCACCCCAGCTCCCCTGCCACTGGGCCGCCTTGCTCCACATCGGAACGAGGAGGGTGAGGGCGACGGCGAGGCCCGTCCAGGGGGCGATCCCGCGCCGGAGCTCGGTCCGCAGGGCGGTGCGGGCCGGGGACTTCCCGGACGAGGCATTCCCGGACGAGGCATTTCTGGAAGAGGTCTTCCCGGGCGAGGTTTCCCCGGACGTGGCGAAGGTCGTCATCGGTTCGCCACCGCCGCCCGGTGCGCCCGCAGCGCGGAGGTGTAACCGCGCTCGATCGGGTTGCCGTCCGGAAGGTCCGTTCCGCCGCCCGCCGTGCCGTCCGCGCCGCCGAGGTCCGTCAGCTCCCGCGTCGTGCCGCGGTACGCGATCCGGCCCGCATCGAGCAGCGTGACATCGGCGCAGGCCGCGGCGACGTCCTCGACCAGGTGGGTCGAGACGATCACGGTGGTGGTGCGGCCCAGCTCCCGTATCAGCGCCCGGAACTCGACCCGTTGCTCCGGGTCCAGGCCGGCGGTCGGCTCGTCGAGCAGCAGCAGGTCCGGATCGTTGACGATCGCCTGGGCGATGCCGACGCGCCGCACCATGCCTCCCGACAGGGTCTTCACCCGGGCGTCGATCCGGTCCGCCAGACCCACCCGGTCCACCGCGCGTTCCACGGCCGCCGGGACCGCCGCCGCGTCCATCTCCTTGAGCCAGGCCACGTAGCAGACGAACTCGCGGACCGTGAAGCCCGGGTAGTAGCCGAACTCCTGCGGCAGATAGCCGAGCCTGCGCCGGACCGCCGCCCGGCCGCGGTGGTCCGCCCCGGCGCCGACCTCCCTGCCCAGCAGTTCCACCCGGCCGCCTGAGGGCGCCGCGACGGTGGCGAGCACCCGGATCAGTGAGGTCTTGCCCGCGCCGTTCGGTCCGAGCAGCCCGTGCACGCCGGGCGCGAAGTCCAGGTCGATGGCGTCCAGCGCGGTCGTCCTGCGATGCCGGACGGTCAGCGCCCCGACCTCGACCGTGTTCACGGCTCCGGTGCCACTCATGCGTTCACGCTCACAACTTCTCCAGGTGGTCGAAGGATCTACGGCGTACGGCGAGCAGCGCGGCGCACACCAGTGCGCCCGCCGCCCAGCCGGCCTGTGCGGAAGGCCCGGCGAAGTACCGCGCGGCCTCGGCCGCCGCCCCGGCGGTCACCGGGCGCGACGTGGCGAAGGCGGGCAGGACGACCGCGGCCGCCCAGGTCACGGCGATGGACGTGGCCCCGGTGCGGCAGCCGACGTACGAACCGAGGGCTAGCGCCGCCAGCGTCATCGCGAGTCCGGGCAGCAGCCAGGCCGCCGCGCCGGGCCACCCGGCGGACGGGGGCAGCGCCGCCCCGGCGAGGGTGAGCGCCGGGATGCTCACGGCGAGCACCGCGGCGGTCCTGGTCAGCAGCAGCTGCAGCCCGCCGGACGGGGTGGCGGCGGTGATCTCGTGCATCGGGTCCGCGTGCCGGCCGTAGGAGAGGGCGACCCCGGCCAGCGGCAGCACCGGCGCGACGACGAGGAGCAGCGGGCGGACGGCGTCGCCGGCCCCGGCCCCGTACGCCAGCGCGAGGGCCCCGACGGCCACCAGCACCAGCGCCAGCAGCCACGGAGCGCGCAGCGCGGGCCCGGCCGCCCACAGCAACCGCCCGGTGCGGGTCGCGGCCCCGGGGGAGCGGGTCGCGGTCCCCGGGAAGCGGCGCCGGGCGCTGCGGGCGGGTCTCCTCGCGGGCGCCCCCTGCGCCGCCACCGCGCTCAGCACCTGCGCGCGTACCGCGTCCAGCGCCGCCTTCGCCTCCGGCCGCGCCCGTACCGCAGCCGAGAGCCGCGCCGCGCATCCCCCGCACACCTCCACGTGCTTCTCCACGGACCACGCGTCCGTCTCCGGCACCGAACCGGCGGCGTACCGCCCGGCCAGCTCCTCGCTCAGATGCCACCGGGGCATGCCGTCGCCTTCCGCCGTGGTCATGCCGTTCCTCCCAGCGGTCCGGGCTCCGGGGCCGACAGCTCAAGTGCGGCGCGCAGTTCGCGTCTGGCCCGCATCGCCCGGGTCTTGACCGTGCCTTCGGGGATGCCGAGGAGCCGGGCCGTCTCGCGGGTCGTCAGTCCGTCGACGACCGTGGCGCGCAGGACCTCCCGCAGCTCGGGCGAGATCCGGTCGAGCGCGGCGCCCGCATCCCCGTACTCCAGCCCGGCGAGTACCCGTTCCTCGGCGGACGGGGCGGTGGCGGCCCACTCGTTGCTCCCGGTCCGCTCGGCCCGGGCGGCGAGATCGGTGCGGGCATGGGCCCGCTGCGCGTCCACCAGCCGGCGCGAGGCGATCACCCACAGCCAGCCGCCGACCCGGGCACCCCGGTGCGAACCGGCGGAGCGCCAGACCGTGACAAAGGTGTCCTGAAGCACCTCCCGTACGGTCTCGGCATCCGCGCACCGTCTGCCCAGCCGGGCCAGCAGCCAGCCGGAATGACGGTCGTAGAGCGCCGCCAGGGCCTCCGTGTCCCCCTGCGCGACGGCACGCAGCAGGGCCTGGTCGTCGTCCGGGTCCTCCCCCGAGGGGCGCAACAGCTTCACACCCCTCTATCGGGCCACGGACCCGAGCCGGTTCACGGGCGGCGTGTGCGGCTCACGCCACAGACGGTCCGAGGGAGGATCACAGAAGGCAGAACGTTGCTTCGGGGGCTTGTCGGGGAAAGGGGCCTCGCGCGGTGCATCAGCGTACGGACAGGGTGGTCCACGAAGAACCCCTGGCGGCTTCGCTGCTCGACGCCGTCCCGTGCCAGAACCGCGCGGGTGACCCCGCGACCCCACCGCCTCCGGTCCGCAGGGCCCGCCGATGGCTGCGGCTGCTGCCGACGCCCACCGCAACCCCCTTCACCTTCGGGTACCTGCTGGTGCTGGTCGCCACCTCCCTGTTCATGGAATACGCCGATCCCGGCACCGTCGCCGCCGTGCTGCGCGAGTCGAGCACGGACGTCGCACACCTCGGCGAGACCCCGCTGCTCGGCCTGGTCGCCGGCGCCCTGTGGGTCGTCGGCGGGCTCACCTCCCCGTACGTCCTCGCCTTCGCCCTCGTACTGACCGCGCTGGAACGCCGCATCGGGGGGTGGTGGACCGCCGCGGTGTTCGTGCTCGGTCATGTCGTGGCCACGCTCGCGACGGAGATCCCGGTCGCGCTCTTCGTGGTCGTCGGACAAGCGACCTGACGATCGCTCACAGCGAACACTCCCTGGGGAACAATGACCGGCTCAGAAGCATTGAGTCTGCATAGCTCAACTTGACTGCCGAAAGGGAGATCATGGCTACCGATTCCAATGCGGTCACTCCGCTCGCCCTGCCCGTGCTGCCGCTCGACGACGAGGTCGTGCTGCCCGGGATGGTGGTGCCTCTGGACCTGTCCGACACCGATGTACGTGCCGCCGTGGAGGCCGCACAGGCCGCCGCCCGGGACGGCGGCGGCAAGCCCGAGGTGCTTCTGGTGCCGCGGATCGACGGGACGTACACCGGGACCGGTGTCATCGGCACCGTCGAGCAGGTCGGACGGCTTTCGGACGGGGATCCGGGCGCGCTGATCCGCGGCCGGGGCCGGGTGCGGATCGGGGCCGGGACGAGCGGGCCGGGCGGAGCGCTCTGGGTGGAGGGGACCCGGGTCGACATGGTCGTCCCCGATCCCCTCCCCGGAGCCGCCGCCGAGCTGGTCAAGGAGTACAAGGCGCTCGCCACCAGCTGGCTGAAGAAGCGCGGCGCCTGGCAGGTCGTGGACCGGGTCCAGCAGATCGAGGACATCTCCGCGCTCGCCGACAATTCCGGTTACTCGCCCTTCCTCACCACCGCCCAGAAGGTGCGGCTCCTGGAGACCACGGACCCGGTCGCCCGGCTGAAGCTCGCCATCCAGTGGCTCGGTGAACACCTCGCCGAGCAGGACGTCGCCGAGTCCATCGCCAAGGACGTCCAGGAGGGCGTCGACAAGCAGCAGCGCGAATTCCTGCTGCGGCGCCAGCTCGAAGCCGTGCGCAAGGAGCTCTCCGAGCTGAACGGCGATCCGGAGGACGAGTCCGACGACTACCGGGCCCGCGTCGAGGCCGCCGACCTTCCCGAGCACGTCCGCGAGGCCGCGCTCAAGGAGGTCGACAAGCTGGAGCGCTCCTCTGACCAGAGCCCCGAGGGCTCCTGGATCAGGACCTGGCTCGACACCGTCCTCGAACTGCCGTGGACCGAGCGGACCGAGGACGCCTACGACATCCGGGGCGCGCAGGAGATCCTCGACGCCGAGCACGCGGGGCTCCAGGACGTGAAGGAGCGCATCACCGAGTACCTCGCCGTCCGCAAGCGGCGCTCGGACCGCGGCCTGGGTGTCGTCGGCGGGCGGCGCGGCGGTGCCGTGCTGGCGCTGGTGGGGCCTCCGGGTGTGGGCAAGACCTCGCTCGGTGAGTCCGTCGCGCACGCCATGGGCCGCAAGTTCGTCCGCGTCGCGCTCGGCGGCGTGCGGGACGAGGCGGAGATCCGGGGCCACCGGCGTACGTACGTCGGCGCCCTGCCGGGACGTATCGTGCGGGCCATCAAGGAGGCCGGTTCGATGAACCCGGTCGTCCTGCTCGACGAGATCGACAAGGTCGGCTCCGACTTCCGGGGAGACCCGGCCGCCGCCCTCCTCGAAGTCCTCGACCCGGCGCAGAACCACACCTTCCGCGACCACTACCTGGAGGTCGAACTCGACCTCAGCGACGTCGTCTTCCTGGCCACGGCCAATGTGCTCGAAGCCGTCCCGGAGGCCCTGCTCGACCGCATGGAGCTGGTCAGGCTCGACGGCTACACCGAGGACGAGAAGGTCGTCATCGCCCGGGACCACCTGCTCCCGCGCCAGCTGGAGCGGGCCGGTCTGGAGAAGGACGAGCTGACACTCGACGAGTCCGCGCTGCGCAAGCTGGCCGGCGAGTACACCCGTGAAGCGGGCGTACGGAATCTGGAGCGGGCCGTCGCCCGACTGCTCCGCAAGGTCGCGGCCCAGCACGAACTGGGCGACCGGGAGCTTCCGTTCACGGTCACCGAGGCGGATCTGCGCGGCCTGATCGGCCGTCCGCACCACGTCCCCGAGTCCGCCCAGGACCCGGCCGAGCGCCGTACGTCGGTGCCCGGTGTGGCCACCGGACTCGCGGTGACCGGCGCGGGCGGCGACGTGCTGTTCGTCGAGGCGTCGCTGGCCGACCCGGAGACCGGGGCGTCCGGACTGACCCTCACCGGCCAGCTCGGCGACGTCATGAAGGAGTCCGCGCAGATCGCGCTGAGCTTCCTGCGGTCGCACGGCGCTGAGCTGGAGCTGCCGGTCGCGGATCTGAAGGACCGCGGCGTGCACATCCACTTCCCGGCGGGCGCGGTCCCGAAGGACGGCCCGAGCGCCGGTATCACCATGACGACGGCGCTGGCCTCGCTGCTCTCCGGACGGCTGGTCCGTACGGACGTGGCGATGACCGGTGAGGTCTCGCTGACCGGACGGGTGCTGCCGATCGGTGGCCTGAAGCAGAAGCTGCTGGCCGCGCACCGCGCCGGAACCACCACCGTGGTGATCCCGAAGCGGAACGAGGCCGACCTGGACGACGTCCCCGCCGAGGTTCTGGACACGCTGGAGGTCCACCCGGTGACCGATGTCCGCCAGGTCCTGGAGATCGCCCTGGCCCCGGCCGCCGCGGCAAGGCCCGGGGAGAGGATCCCGGCCGCGGCCTGAGCCGTGTCCGTGAAGTCCCGCCTGCCCGGCAACGGGTGGGCGGGACTTTCCGTGCCCAAGGGCCCTCCCGTGACCGGCTCAGGGACGGTAGATGGTCCCCGGGACCGGCTCGGCGGGCGCCATCAGCTGCGGGACGGTGACGAAGGTGTAGCCCTGCTTCTTCAGTTCGTCGATGATGCCCGGCACCGCGGGCACCGTGCCCTTGTAGATGTCGTGCAGCAGGATGACGCCGTCCTTGCTCGCCTGGTCCAGGATGCGCTTCTTGATCAGTGCCGAGTCGGTCGTGGAGTAGTCCTTCGCGGTGGCGCTCCACAGGACCTGGGAGAGCCCCAGGTCGCGGCTGATGTCCGAGACGGTGTCGTCGGTGCGGCCCTGCGGCGGGCGCATGAGGCGCGGCTTCTTGCCCGTCACCTCCGCTATGGCCTCCTGCGTCTTCTCCAGCTCGGCGCGTATCTCGGCCGGCTCGCGGTCCGTCAGGACCTGGTGCGTCCAGGTGTGGTTGGCCACCTCGTGCCCCTCGGCGGCGATCCTGCGCACGGTGTCGGGGTGCTTCTTGACGTGGTTCTTGCCCAGCAGGAAGAAGGTCGCGTGCACCTTCTTCTCCTTGAGGACGTCCAGCAGGTGCGGGGTGTCCTCGCCCGGTCCCGCGTCGAAGGTCAGCGCTATGCACTTGGCCTTGCGGCAGTCCACCGGACCGAAGGAGCCCTTGGCGTCGGATCCCGCGTCACCGCGCGCCGAGGCGGGCGCGGTGGTCTGCATGGAGCAGCCGCTCAGCGTCAGGGTGAGCGCCGTCACAAGGGCGGCGGCCAACCCCGTGCCGATCGACTTCATCTTCGTGGGCAAGGCGGATCACTCCTCCGTAGCTGAACAGGGCATGCGGCGTGCGACGAAGAAGGACTATACACATCGTGTATACCCCGAGTGCATAGAGGGTCCGCCGCTGGCCCGGAGGGTGAAGATCCCTGGTCGTGGCGTGAAACGGGCAGAGCCCCGGTGGATCACCGGGGCTCTGCTGCGGGAAGCGACGGGTCACGAGAGTGCGGCGGGCGGGCTCAGCCGTTGGCGAGGGCCTGCACGCGGTCGAGCGCGCCGTTGAAGCGGTCGTGGTCGCCGACCGTGGGGCCGGACGAGGTGTACTGCCACATCGTGTAGAAGCCCCAGCCGGCCGGGAGCTCACCGACCGTGGAGGCGTAACGCGCCACCCACAGCGGGTTGGTGGCGCCGAAGCTCGCGTTGTTCCCGGTGCAGGTCTTCCACCAGCTGGTCGCGGTGTAGATGACCGCGTCGCGTCCGGTGCGCGACTTGTACGTGTTCACGAAGTCGCGGATCCACGAGACCATGCCGGCCTGGCTCAGGCCGTAGCATTGGTCGCCGTACGGGTTCCACTCGATGTCGAGCACGCCGGGCAGGGTCTTGCCGTCGCGCGACCAGCCGCCCCCGTTGTTCACGAAGTAGTTGGCCTGGGTGGCGCCGCTCGTGGTGTTCGGGGTGGCGAAGTGGTACGAGCCCCGGATCATGCCGATGTTGTACGAGCCGTTGTACTGCTGCGTGAAGTAGTTGTTCTTGAAGTACGTGCCCTCGGTGGCCTTGACGTAGGCCCACTTCACACCGCTGTTCCAGAGTGTCGACCAGGCGACGTTGCCCTGGTGGCCGGAGACGTCGACGCCTTCGGTCTGGACGGCGCGGGTGTCCCGCGGCAGTCCGTCCTGGCCGTCATGGGCGATGACACCCATGCCCATCGTGGCCGTGCCGCGGGCGGGCTTCTTGGCGGCCGCGTCATGGGTGTCGGCGGCGACGGCCGCGCCGGGCAGGGTGAGCAGGAGGGAGAGCGCCGCGAGCAGGGTTCCGGCCGCCGCGAAGCGCGAGCGGCGGGACGTCTTGGAAGTGGATCTGAGCACAGGCATGGGGAGTGCCTCCGAGGACGTGGTGGGGGGCGTGCTGATCCCAGGGATGCGGATGCACCCCTGTGGACATGTAATGGTGTGGACATGCCAGGCATGACGCTACGCACGTAGACCCGTGGTGCGGAAGGGGGCCTGGTCGCTGCCGTTGGTCTACGCCTGCGAAATACTGGCGGAGCTGCGGCAATGGCCGGCGGCGAAAGAAATTTTCAGCGACAGGAAAGCTCACGAGGGGTGTTGACGTGCACGGGAGCGAAAGCGGTAGTGAACCCGGCGCGGCCGGGGAGAGTGGTGTGGACCACGCATTCCTCGCCCTGGAACGGGAGTTGGCCGTCTTTCTGCGCCGCGCGAGGGCGAATTCGGGAGAGATGGCGCGCGAGGTCCACCCGGAGCTGGAGGCCGCCGCGTACGGACTTCTCGTCCGGCTGGAGTCGGCCGGGCGGCAGCGGGCCACCGATCTCGCGGCCTACTTCGGGGTGGGCAAGGCGACCATGAGCCGTCAACTGCGTGCCCTGGAAGACCTCGGACTGGTGGCTCGTGAACCCGATCCGGCCGACGGCCGGGCCTTTCTCGTCCACCTCACCGCCGAGGGGCTGGACCGCTACCGCAGTGTGCGCGACGCCCGCCGCGAGCGCTATGTCCGAAAGCTCGACGACTGGGACCGGGCCGAGGTGGCCGAACTGGCCCGGCTGCTCCACCACTTGAACGCGCGGTCCGAGGACTGACACGCGCCGGGCGGGCCCGCCGGTGTGTGCGGTCACAGCGCCGCGCGTGCCGGGCGGGCCCGCCCGTGTGTGCGGTCACAGCACCGCGTAGACCGCCGTCGCGTCGTCGTGGGTCTTGCTGCGGCGCAGCCGCCTGCGTTCGGTGTCCGCGTCCTCCAGGGCCCTGACCCGGTCGATCAGCCCCTGCGTCCCCTCCTTGTGGAGTACGCCGAGGCAGTCCGCCCAGTCGCCCTCGTGGAACATCTCGGTCCAGCGGGCCGCCCCGTCGGTCAGTGCGGCGATCGCCCGCACCTGGCCGAGCGGGGTGCGCCCGGTGACCGCGCGGGCCGCCACGGACGGATCGGCGGCGGCGGTGAAGAAGCCGCCCTCCTTGTTCCGCACCCGGGCGTCGGTGATCGCCTCACTGCTCAGCGAGCCGGGCGGCAGCCGGTCGAGCCGGTCGTCGAGCAGGGGGCGCACGCTTCCGTCGTGCGCCTCGAACAGCAGTACGGAGTCGGAGAGCACTAGATGCTCGACCTCGCGCTCGTCCCAGCGGGCCATGACGACCGTCGCCTGAGGAGTGCGTACGTGAGAAAGGTCACACAGGGAACGGTGCGTGTCGGCGGTGCGCCGGATGGAGACTGCCAGGATCTCCTGAAGGGTCAGATCCGGCCGCGATCCGGACAGTTCGGCCAGTGCGCCGCCCAGTCGGGCGGTGAACCAGGGGACCGAGTGCACACAACCGTCGTCGCCCCGTGGTGGGGTCACCCCGTCGAGCAGGACCAGTGCCCCACCCTGCTCGGATGCGGGTAGCGCGGTGGCGGCCCAGTCCTCGTTCGGGCGTTCCGGGCTGCCGGCGGCGGTGGCCAGTTCGATGCGCATACGGCCAGTCTGCACGACGCCTTCACGAGCCCTGCACCCGAAGCGGATTGGCCTGCACCGGCAGGTCAGGCAAGGGGTCGGAGCGGAAGGAACGACTCCGTGGGCGTGCGGGCGGGCATCCTGCCAAAGCCTGCGCGGAAGTTCCAGCCGACGGACCAGGTGTGACCGAAGGGCCCCTGGGGCAAACTTGTTCGCCAACTCTGGAGTGATGTTCACTCGTTCAGGTGGCGGAGTGGTTGATGCGCGCCCCCCTCACAAAAGCACTGGAATGGTCAGAAGCCATACCAGGGGTCGGGGCGCTCATTACATGTGACCGTGCGTCACCTCTGCTTCAAGGGCGGACGAGTCAAGATTGCGAGCACCGGTGCAGAAGAAGCGGCCTCGGAGCAAGGGCGGCAAGCAGCACGGTTCCGGGGTGACGCCACCGGCACCTGCCGAGAGCGGGAGCGCCCGGCGCACCGTGCGCGTGAGGAGCCGGCTGGTCGCCGGTGTCGCGGTCGTCGGTATCACCGTCATCGCCGCGGGCACGCCCGCGATCCTCGCCGCCTCCTCGGAACTGAACGAATCGCAGCGGCTGGTCACCCTCGCCGAGCTGAACCAGCAGGCCATCGCCCTCGCCCACGCCCTCGCGGACGAGCGCGACGAGGTCACCGCCCGGATCGCCGCCGGGAGTGACGGGAAGCCCGGCGCGACGGACGGCAAGGACGACTCCGGCAGCCGGAGCGCCCGCGTCGACCAGAAGGTCGACGAGATCAGGGCCGCTGCCCCGGCCGCACTGCGCCGCGACCTCTCCACCATTCCCTCCCTGCGCCGCGACGCGCTCAGCGGCAAGGGCACGGCACTGGAGGCCCACCAGGCCTACTCCGAGGTCATCGCCAAGCTCCACGATCTCGCCGACGACCTCGCCGAGAAGACCCCGCCGCGCGCCGCCGAGGCCACTCGCGCCCCGCTCGCCCTCGGGCAGGCCACCGAGCAGGCCTCCGCCACCCGCGGGCTGCTGATCGCCGCGCTTTCGGTGCCCCGCGAGGTGACGGCCCCCCAGCTCGACCCGGTGACCGGACTGCCGCTGCAGACCACGGACGGTGGCAGCGACAAGGACGACCGCACCCGCGACGAGCTGAGCGCCGCGGCCCAGCAGGCCCGGGTCCGTGAACTCGCCTCGCTCGCCGACTTCGACCAGGCCGCCGGCGCCACCGCCCGCGAGAAGCTGTCCTCCACCGTGACCGGGGCCGAGGTCAACAGCGCGGAGAAGTACCTCAACACCCTCACCGACCGCCCCGAGCTGTCGGACTCCGACCAGAGCACCGACCCCGAGAAGGCCGAGGCGGCGCTCTCCGCCCGGATCGACCGGATGCGGAGCGTCGAATCCGCCCTCGGCACCGAACAGATCCAGCGCCTGGAGCAGTTGCGCGACGACGACGTCACCGCGCTCGAACTGCGCATCGCGCTGCTCGGCGGCTGCCTGCTGGTCGCCGTCGGCGTCTCCACCGCCGTGGCCCGCACCCTCACCCAGCCGCTCGCCGTCCTGCGGATCGGCGCCGCCCGCCTCGCCGCGGAACCCGACACCGCCGAACCGGTCCGCTACACCGGCCGCAACGACGAGTTCGCCCAGGTCGTACGGTCCCTCAACAGCCTGCACGGCAGGCTCCAGGGACTCCTGACCGAGTTCAACGGCCGCTACGAGAGCCTGCAGGCCGAGCACGGCGAGCTGACCGCCGGGCGCGAGGCCCTCACCGCTCAGCGCGCCGAGCTCCAGGTCCTGACCACCGACCTCACCGCCCAGCTGGAGCGGCTGAAGAACACGGTCCACCACACCTTCGTCAACCTCTCGCTGCGCACCCTCGGCCTCGTCGAGCGCCAGCTCGGGGTCATCGAGAGCCTGGAGGATCGGGAGCAGGACCCCGAGCGCCTCGCCACCCTCTTCAAGCTCGACCACATGGCCACCGTCATGCGCAGGCATAGCGAGAACATGCTGGTCCTCGCGGGCGCCGAGCACGGCCACGGGCACGCGGGACCGATCCCGCTGGTCGACGTGTTGCGCGCGGCCGTGTCGGAGATCGAGCGGTACGAGCGGGTCACCATCCAGTCCCTGCCGCCGCACGCCCAGATCGCCGGCTTCGCCGCCGACGACCTCAGCCACCTCGTGGCCGAGCTCCTGGAGAACGCCACCTCCTTCTCGCCTCCGGACTCCCAGGTCCAGCTCTCCGGCTGGCTGCTGGAGAGCGGCGAGGTGATGCTCTCCGTCGAGGACACGGGCATCGGGATGTCGGCCGAACGGATCGGCGAGCTCAACACCCGGCTCGCCGACCCCACCCTGTTCGATCCGGGCGAGCGGGACGACAACGGGGCGTCCGGAGCCGGGCTCGGCCTCCAGGTCACCGCCCTGCTGGCCGCGCGCCACGGCGTACGGGTCCAGCTGCGCGACCACAAGGGCAGCGGGGTCACGGCGGTCGTCGTCCTGCCCCAGGCCCTGCTGCCGAAGGCGCCCCCGGCCGCCACTGCGCCGCCGGCGCAGATCCCCGGAGACGCCCCCGCGCTGAACCTGCCGGGGTCGGTCGCCGAGGCCAACTCCAACGCACTGCAGGCCCGTACGCCCGCGCTGTCCGAAGACCCGCTGATCGCCGCCGCCGAGCGGACGATCCGCGAGGCGGGCGCCGAGCCGGCACCCGCAGCCCCCGCACCGGCCGAGGCCCACACGGAGCCCCCGGCCCAGGTGGAGACACCGGCGAAGGCTCCGGTCGAGGCGGAGTCCGAGGTCACGATGCAGGTCCGGCTCCCGGTGGCTCCGCGGTCCGCGGACGCTGCCGAGAACGAGGCGCCCGATCCGTTCGCCATCGGCCCCGACCGCCACGAACGCGCCGCGGACCGGACCCCGGAGCCGCAACCCCCGGCCCCCACGCCCGTGGCCGACGCGCTGCCCGGCCCCCGGCAGCCGGACCAGCAGCCGCAGCAGACCGAACGCACCACGGACAAGGGGCTGCCCAAGCGCACCCCAAAGGTCGTCAAGCCCGCCACGGCCCCCACCACCGAGCGCAAGGGCAGCCTGGACAAGGAGGCGCTGCGCCGCAGGCTCGGCGGCTTCCACCAGGGCGCGAAGGACGGCCGGCGGGACGTGGAAGCAGAGATCGCCGAGATCACGGCCAACCGGTCCCGCCCGGGAGCCACCGCCCCCGATGGACACCCGGCACGGACCGACCGGACGGATGAGACGGGGGACACAGTCGAGGAGGCACGCAGTTGACTGCGCCCAGCACGTTCGGGCTGAGTACCGAGGCCCGTAACCTTCACTGGTTGCTGAGCAATCTGGTGGAGGAGGTGCCAGGGGTCCACTCGGTCACCGTCGTCTCGTCGGACGGGCTGATGCTGCTCTCCTCCGACCCCGGTCATCTGGTCGCCCGGAGCACCGGCGGGCAGGACGGGCCCAGGGGCTCCAGCGCCGACCTGGCCACCATCGTTTCCGGCATCGGCAGCCTCACCATCGGCGCTGCCAAGCTGATGGACGGCGGCGGCGTCAAACAGACGATGGTCGCGATGGACGAAGGCAGCGTCTTCGTCATGTCGATCAGCGACGGCTCGCTGCTCGGTGTGCACGCCACCCCGGACTGCGACATGAGCGTCATCGCCTACCACATGGCGCTCTTCGTCGGCCGGGCCGGACACGTACTCACCCCCGAACTCCGCAGTGAGCTGCGCAAATCGATGGAGAGCACCCAGTGAAGCCCGCTGATGAACCCGCCCGCAGGCTCCCCGTCCGCGGGTCCGACCGAAGGCCAGCACGGGTCCGTCCGTACTCGCTCACCGGCGGACGCACCCGCTTCGGCCACGTCCTGCTCGTCGAGACGTTCGTCGCCGCGCTCGAAGCGCCCGAGGAGCGGCGCGAGCTGACCAATGGCAATCCGGCCGGCCGCATCATGCCGGAGCTCCAGGCCATCGTCGAAATCTGCCGCCGGATGCGTACGGTCGCGGAGATCTCGGCCCTGTTGAAGATGCCGCTCGGCGTGGTCCGGGTGCTGCTCAGCGACTTGGCCGACCAGGGAAAGATCCGCGTGTACGGGACCGGTCACGGCACCGGCCAGCCCGACCGCGCACTGCTCGAAAGGGTGCTCAATGGACTCCGCCGTCTCTGAGTCGCCGCTCTTCGCCCCGCGTCAGCCGGGCGCCGTGGACCAGGCCGAGGAATCGGTCCAGGCGTGGCAGTTGGACCACACCAGGGCCCCCATCGCCACGAAGATCGTGGTCGCGGGAGGCTTCGGCGTGGGCAAGACGACCTTCGTCGGGTCGGTCTCCGAGATCACCCCGCTGAGGACCGAAGCGGTGATGACCCAGGCCAGTGAGGAGACCGACGATCTCTCCGCGACGCCCGACAAGGTCACCACGACCGTCGCGATGGACTTCGGCCGGATCACGCTCGACGACGACCTCGTGCTGTACGTCTTCGGCACACCGGGCCAGCAGCGCTTCTGGTTCATGTGGGACGACCTGGTGCGCGGTGCTATCGGCGCGGTCGTGATGGCCGACACCCGCCGGCTCGCCGACTGCTTCCCCGCCCTCGACTACTTCGAGAGCTGCGGGCTGCCGTACATCGTCGCCGTCAACCACTTCGAGGGAACCCCCGGGTTCGATGCCGATGATGTCCGGGAGGCCCTGACCGTCCCGTCGCACGTGCCTGTCATGATCATGGACGCGCGTAACAGGATCGCCGTCATCGAGTCGCTGCTGGCCCTGGTCGGCCACGCCCTCGACGCCGGCCCCGCCTAAGGGCTGTCCCGTAATCCCCGGCGGGCGCGCGGCGTCCGGTGCGTGCGATCGATGGCGCCGGAATGGTCTTGTGCCGAGCCACTGGGCCATTTCGGCAACGCCGCGAGCGTGCGTGCCGGCGCCCCCGACCAGGCGGGACTTTCGAAACACGCCCTAGGGCCCCTCGTCCGGATCAGGCCGGGCTCGCGGGGTCCGGTGCGCACGCTTGCCGCGTTGTCGTCGGTCGCCGGGGCCCCTTCCCCGAGCTCTCGGCCCCGCTTGAGCAGGGGAGACCCCATCCGGCTCCCTCCTCCGCCTTGCGGTCGCACGCACCGGGCCCCGCTCCTTGATCCGGCCTGATCCAAACGAAAGACACCAGATCACACACAACGGAGAACCGCGATGCGGAAGATACTCATAGTCGGAGCCGGCCAGTCCGGGCTCCAGCTGGCCCTCGGACTGCAGTCCCGGGGTTACGAAGTCACCCTGATGTCCAACCGCACGGCCGACGAGATCCGCTCCGGCCGGGTCATGTCGACGCAGTGCATGTTCCACACGGCGCTCCAGCACGAGCGCGACTACCAGCTCAACTTCTGGGAGTCCCAGGCCCCGCGCATCGAGGGCCTCGGCATCTCCGTCGCGGCACCGGACTCCTCGCGGGCCGTCGACTGGGTCGGCAAGCTGGACGGCTTCGCCCAGTCCGTCGACCAGCGCGTGAAGATGGCCGGCTGGATGGAGACCTTCGCCCAGCGCGGCGGACAGCTCGTCATCCACGGCGCGGCCGTCTCCGACCTGGACTACTTCTCCCGCACCTACGACCTGGTGATGGTCTCCGCGGGCAAGGGCGAGCTGGTCTCCATGTTCGGCCGGGACGCCTCCCGTTCGCCGTTCGACGCCCCGCAGCGCGCCCTGGCCGTCGCGTACGTCCACGGCATGGGCCCGCGCCCGGAGCACCCCGAGTTCGACGCGGTCCGCTGCAACCTGGTCCCCGGCGTCGGCGAGCTCTTCGTGATGCCGACGCTGACCACGTCCGGCCGCGCCGACATCCTGTTCTGGGAAGGCGTCCCGGGCGGCCCGCTCGACGTGTTCCGGGGCATCAAGGACCCCTCCGAGCACCTGGCGAAGACGCTGGAGCTGATGGAGCGGTTCACGCCGTGGGAGTACGCCCGCGCCACCAAGGTCGAACTGACCGACGCCAACGGCACTCTGGCGGGCCGTTACGCGCCGACCGTCCGCAAGCCGATCGGCCGGCTGCCCAGCGGTGGTCTGGTGCTCGGCGTCGCGGACGTCGTCGTCGCCAACGACCCGATCACCGGCCAGGGCTCCAACTCGGCCTCCAAGTGTGCCAACTCCTACCTGGACTCGATCGTCGAGCACGGCGACCGGGAGTTCGACGCGGAGTGGATGCAGGCCACGTTCGACCGTTACTGGGACACCGCACAGCACGTCGTGAAGTGGACCAACGCGATGCTCGGCGTACCGCCGGAGCACGTCCTGAACCTGATCGGCGCCGCCGGCCGGTTCCAGCCGGTCGCCGACCGCTTCGCCAACGGCTTCGACAACCCGGCGGACTTCGACAACTTCTTCTTCGACCCGGAGAAGACCAACGCGTACCTCGCCGAGGTGTCCGGGGCGGCGCAGACCGCCTGAACGACGACAGCGGGGCCGGGACCGTCGGACATCCGACCGGACTCGGCCCCGCTGCCGTCCCCGTGCCCGCCGTCTACTGCCCGGAGCCCGAGGGGGCCGACGACGAGCTGTACCCCGCGTCCGAGCCGGAGGAGGCCCCCTGCGGGAGCTGTGGCGCCTTGTACGCGGACAGCGGCGCACTCCGCGGGTCGGGCCGTACGGCGCCGAGCAGCGGATTCGACGCCACCGGCGAGACCTTCACCCGCGAGCCCGGCCGGGGCGCCTGCACCACCTGGCCGTTGCCGATGTACAGCGCCACATGCGTGGCCTTCGGGAAGTAGATCACCAGGTCACCCGGGCGCAGCGCGTTCAGCGGCACCTTCCGCAGCTGTCGCCACTGCTCCTGCGACGTACGCGGAATGACCAGGCCCGCCTTCGCCCAGGACTGCGAGGTGAGCCCCGAGCAGTCGAAGGAGTCCGGCCCCTCCGCGCCCCACACGTACGGCTTGCCGACCTGGGCGATCGCGTACTTCACCGCCTCCCCGCCCGCCTCGGACGGCGACCTCGTCGAGGACAGCGCCCCCGAGGCGGCGAGTGCGCCCTGCGCCTTCTCCGTGTTCCGCTGTTCGAGGCGGGACAGCTCGGCGAGCCGTTGAGCGGAGAGCGTGGCCAGCTTCGTCTCGACGGCCTTCAGCCGCGACCGGACCGTGTCCCGCTGCTTCTTCTGCTTCGCGGCCAGCACCTGCTGCCGGTCGAGCACCTTGCGGGACTCGGCGGCCAGTTCGTCGGCGTGCTTCTCGGCGCCGGAGAGCCGCTTCACGGTCGCCGCCCGAGCGGATGCCGTACGCCGGATCACATGCTCCTGGTCCAGAAGGTGTTCGGGATCCCGGGACAGCAGCATCCGCATGTACGCGGAGAAGTCGGACCGGCCCTGGTACTGCTCCCGGGCCAGCCGCCCGGCCTCGTCGCGGCTGTCGGTCAGTGCGGTCCGGGCGGCGACGAGCTCGACGTCGAGCTTCTTCGCCTGCGCCGCGCGCTTCTTCAGCTCCGCGGTGGTCCCGTTGTACGACTCGGTGGCCTCCTCGGCCTGCTGGTACAGCTGCCGCAGCTCGGACAGGAGCTGGGTGACACTCCTGTTCGCACCCTTGGGCGAGGCGGGCGCCTTCGCCGCACCGCCTGCCGCGGGGTCCGGGGCCACGGGCGCGGCGGCCGCCGGCGAGGTCACGGCGAGCGTGGCCAGGGCGGCGGCGCAGACCGGACGCAAGAATCCGCCTGACACGACATCACCTCCGACGACGGGGCGATCATGGGACTACCCCACAAGCGAGCGTAACGGGACAATACGGTCACTCTGTGTCAGGAGATGCAAGAACCGCGCGGTGTGGCGGCGGGCGGGTTCGCCCGGAAGGCTGTGGGGGCTCCGGTCGTCGCGTCTTCTTGCGCAGGAGGCGCTGCAAGTCACCGGGCCTTCGAGGTCCGCCCGTGCCGGTCGGAGTGTTCGAGAGGCCGAGACCCGTGGCTCGATCGGATTCTCATGTGCGACTCGCCGCCCCGATCGGCGCAACCGGCCGCCCTGGTGCGCCGCAGCTACAGCTACGACCGGGGTAACGGCGACCGCGGGCTGATCTTCTCCTGGTTCCAGCGGGACCTGGCCAAGGGGTTCGAGGCCGTGCAGAAACGCCTGGAAGGCAAGGCCATGGCCAAGTACATCCTCACCACCGGCGGCGGGTACTTCTTCGTGCCGCCCCCGGGGACGCCTGGATCGACGCGCTGTTCCGAAGCCGAGCCTCAGCCGTTCACGTCACGCGTAAGTGGCGTCCGGATCCCTCGGTGTTCCGGATATGGGCCCTCCGCTGCCCAGCCTCCCCCGGCCCAGCGGCCCGGGGTTCAGGCGACCGGGAACGCGTAGAAGATCCGGTCGCGTTGCACGACGGCCGTACGTCCGGCTGCCAGTACCCGGTACGGAGCGGTGACCGTGGGGCCCTTCGGGTCCTGGGCGCCGATGTCCTGGAACTTCCACAGCCGCCGCCCGTCCTCGGCGGCGAACGCGGTGACCTGGGACCTGTCCGCGGCCAGCAGGGTGCGGCCGGTCGTGCTGAGGGTGACGGCGGGGGCGGCGGTGGTGATCGCGGCCTCCGTCGAGCGGCGCCAGCGCAGCCGCCCGGTCTCCCGCTCGACCGCGCCCACTTCCTGGTTGCGGTTGGTGGTGTGCAGCACGGTTCCGGTGACCACGGGGGTGCCGTACGGGGTGCCGCCGGTGCCGTTCAGTGTCCACTTCGGCTTTCCGGACGGGGTTTCGAAGGCCTGGAGATCGTCGCCCACCGCCGCGTACAGCAGGCCCCGGTCGTCGCCCATGGCCGCCGCGTCCGGGGCGACCGTGCCGAACTGCTTGGTCCACAGCGCCTTGCCGGTCTTGCGGTCGAAGCTCCGGAAGACGGCCCTGCCCTTGGCGGCCTTGACGTCGCCGGGGGCGAGAGTGGCCGGGCTCTGGCGTACCACCAGGTCGTTCCGGCGGACTGCGATCAGCCGGTGGACGGGGGTGCCGGGGGCGCGTCCGGCGGGTACCGGGGCCCGCCACAACTGCTCGCGCCGCACGATGTCGTACGCGAAGAGGTACGCCCTGACCACCTGCTTGTCCTTGCCGCGCTTCTTGCCCTTCTTCGGCGGCGGGGCCTTGACGGTGACCGTCTCGGAGCCGGTGAACCAGATCACCGGCCCGGACGCGCCGACGAACTCCGGCGCCGAGAGCTTCGGCATCCCGGGGGACAGTGTCGCGTGTTCCGCCCGGTGCACGGTCTTCCCGTCCTTGGGCGAGAGCCAGAGGAACCCGGAGGGGGCGGCGACGAAGCAGAGGTCCTTGCCGGCGGGGAGGGCGGCCTCTCCGTCGGCGGCGTCCGGGTTCTGCCAGGCCCGGAGCCCGGTGCGCAGGTCCACGGCGGTCGCGCCGTTCTTGCCGGTGAGCACCAGCAGTCGCTCGTTCCAGACGGCGGCGGTGAGCGGCGCCGGCTGAGCCGCGGGGTGCGTGTAGACCCAGCGGGGTTGCGGCGGCAGTCCCGCGACGGTGGGGCCGCTGTGGCTCGGCGCGGGCTTGGGGTCGTCCGTGTCCCCTCCGTCGCCGCCCAGTGCCAGCGCACTGCCCCCGCCGACGACCAGCCCCGCGGCGCCGGCGGCGAGGCCGATCAGCAGACCGCGCCGGTCCACGGCGGGGGAGGAAGCGGCGGTGCGATGCGTGGGGACCGGCAGTGGGCGGGGGGTCACCGGGACCATGGGCGGGGGCACGGCGGGCACCCCGCCGGGCAGAGCCGGAGCGGCGGCGGGGCGCCCGGTGAGCTCGGGCGGTACGGACAGCTGAGTCGTCGGCCGGTCGGTCCCCGGGACCTGGCGCCCGATGTCCCCGAGCTGAGCCGTCCGGGTGTCCAGCACCACGGCCGGGGCGGGCACCACCGCGTCGGCCGGCCCACCGGCCGCGACCGTCTCCCGTACGCGCGCCCCCTGCTCCGCCACCGCGGCGGCCAGCCGCTCCGGCAGCCAGCCGCCCTTCGCCAGGCCCGCCGCTCCCTCCAGGGCCAGCTCGGCCGCCACCGCCCCGGCGCTCGGCCGGTCGGCCGGGTCCTTCTCCAGGCAGCGGGCGATCAGGTCGCGCAATTCCTCGGGAACGGCGCCGAGTTCGGGGGCGGTGCGGGCGATCCGCTCGGCACCCTCGGCGGCCGGGCCGTCGGCGAGCGGGGTGGTGCCGGTCGCCGCGTACGCCAGCAGCAGGCCCAGCACGAAGAGATCGGAAGCCGGACCGGGCTCCTCGCCCTCGACCTGCTCCGGGGTGAGATAGCCGAGCCGGACGGACAACTGCCCGCCGGGCCGGGCCTCCGCGTCGGCCGCGGCGCCCAGCGGGCCGAAGGCGGTGAGCCGCGGCCCGTCCTCGGCCAGCAGCACCGTCCGGGGAGCCAGGCCCTGGAGCACGGCTCCGGTGGCGTGCATCCGGGAGAGGGTCTCGGCGAGGCCCGCGCCCAGTATCCGCACCGCCGGCTCGGGAAGCGGCCCGGTGAGCTCGATCGCCTCGGCGAGCGTCAGCGCCGGTACGTACGGGCTCGCCGTCCACAGCAGCTCGTCGTCCGGGGCGTCGTCCGGGCCGCCCAGCCGGCGCTGGACCCAGCCGCCGGCCAGCCGGTCCGCGGTGCGGGCCTCCGCCTGGAAACGGCGCCGGAAGGCGGGCAGTGCGGCGAGTTCGGGGCGGGCGGCGGTGATCACCACCGCGTCCTCGGAGGCCGTGTCGCGCGCGAGGTACTGCACGCTGCTCGCGGTCCCGCGCAATCGCGCCAGCACGGTGTACGGGCCGAAGCGGCGTGGATCGTCCTGACGCAGCGCCTCCATGGCGCACCCCCTCGCTGACCGTGCCTGGGCACCAGAGCGTCGATCTTAGACCGACCTGCGTTCACCCCAACGCGCCCCGTACCCTCAATCCGGCTTCGACCAGGGCCACTTGGGGCTGTGCCGCTCGCGACCCCCGGGAGCGTACTCGTACACCCAGCCGCGCGGGAGCCCCAGTCGTCTGGAGTGGCCGGCCGGCACCCTGCGGTACGCGTACACGGTCGGGGGGCCGCCGTCGGCGGCCGGCACGGGGACCTCGTACCACTTGGGCGGATGGCCGGTCGGGCCGACGAGGACGGGCAGTACCCGCCCGTCCAGGGGCCCGCCGGTGAAGGCGGTGTTCTCGCTTCTCACCGCCCCAGTCTGACCGATCAGCCGTCCTCGGGCAGCAGATGGGCCGCCTCGCCGAGCACCGGGACCAGCCGCTGTGCCAGTCGTCCGGCCGGGCCTGCGGCGGTCTCCAGCGGCAGCAGCGCCGCCATCGCAGAGGCGGTGTCCGGGTCCGTCGCCGCCGTGGCGGCCAGCAGCACCATCAAGTGGTCGACCAGCCAGTCGCGCAGCTCGGACGCGGCCGGCTGCTTCCCCTCGTCCAGCCAGATCAGGGAGGCCGCCTCGACGGCCGCGATCCAGGTGCGCACCATCATCCGCAGCCTCGGGCCGGCTGCCGCGCCACTGCCCAGATGCAGCAGGATCTGCTCGGCCGCCGCCCGCCGCACCTCGTCGACGATCGCCGATGTCCGGGAGGTCTCGACGACGGAGCCGCCGCGCAGCAGCGCGCTGAACCCGGTGTCGTGCTCGTCGACGAAGGCGAGATAGCGGTCGAGCACTCGGGTCACCCGCTCGGTGGGTGGTCCCACCGACGGCTCGCCGAAGCACAGGATCAACTGCTCGGCGGCGGACCTCAGTGCGGCCTCGTACAACTGCTGCCGCCCGCCCGGGAAGTAGCGGTAGACGAGCGGGCGGGACACCCCGGCGACCGTCGCGACCTCGTCGAGCGAGACCTCGTCGGGGGCCCGGTGGGCGAAGAGGGTGAGGGCGGCACCGAGGAGCTGGGCCCGGCGCTCCTCGACACCGAGCCTTCGGTACGCGCGGGCCGGCGGCGCGGAGGCGGCAGCAGGGGTCATGGCCGAAGCCTAGGGCCTGTCCGGCGGATCAGGGTCGGACAGGGTGAGGCGTCCGGGGCGCGGTCCATCGCAAGGCGCCGGAGCGTCTCAATGGCGGAGCTGTTCGGACGTTTCGGCGACGCAGCGAGGCGCCGTGCCGGACGCCGTGACCCCGGCCTTGATCCGTCGGACAGGCCCTGAGGGCTGTCGCTCGCACCGGGCCGGTTCAGGCCAGCAGGCCGGAGCGCTTCCACAGCCTGCGTCCCACTCCGTTCAGCACCCCGATGTCGTCGAAGAAGTCCGTCAGCCGCTTCGCGCCCGACTGCATGACCTCCGCCCGGTGGCCGCTCGCCTTCACCTGGGCGACGGCCTCGTGGCGGTCCAGGCCGACGTTCTCGTACACCCGCGGGTTGATGAAGCAGACGGAGAAGACGCGGGCCGCCTCGCCGCAGCTCAGCCGGGTCAGTTCGCGCTCCCAGCGCGGGGCGGTCACCATCTGGCGGCGCAGTTCCTCGCGGGCGTAGCGGACGTGCCTCGCCTCCTCGACCACATGGATGCGGGTCACGCCCCGCACCAGCGTCTGGACGCGCTCGTCCGGGAAGGTCAGCCGCTGCATCCAGTCCAGGATCTCCTCGCCGAGCAGGGTCGCGGCGAACGAACCGGGGGTGGTGGAGATGGTCTTCAGCACCCGCGCGAGGTTGTGATAGACGCGCGGCACGGGGTAGTCGGGCGAGCCGCCCCACTTGATCATGCGGCCGAACATCATCGAGTGCCGGCACTCGTCGGCGATCTCGGTGAGTGCGTAGCGGACGTGATTGCTGGTCACCGGCCGGTCGTAGATGTGCCGGACCAGCAGCTGCATGAGGATGATCTCGAACCAGATCCCCAGCGAGGCGAGCGAGGCGGCCTCGTGCCGGGACAGCTCCATGCGCTGCTCCTCGGACATCCTCCGCCACAGCGGGGTGTCGTAGAGCGAGACCAGCTCGGGCGGCCAGAACCACTTGCCGTCCTCGACCGGCGCGTCCCAGTCGAGTTCCTTGTCCGGGTCGAAGGAGTGCTTGGCTGAGGAGTCGAGCAGCCGCTCGGCGATCTGTTCGCGGTCCCGGAGCGGGCCGAGTGCGTCGCGAAGCAGTTGGACGTCGCGTTCGCTCACTGGGGTCATGCTGGGGGCACCTCGCACATGGGTTACCGGCGGTCACTTCTTATGAGACTCCACGTCAGTAAGGCCGTCAATCCCTTGCGCACGACTTGTTGACCCGGTGTCTACCAGCGTGTGAACCTGCCAACTGACGCAACTGCCAAGGGAATTGCCGAAGCGTGCCAGGCTAAGGAGCCGTCCGTGTCGACACACGACCTCTACACCACCGCCCCCGAAGCATCGCTGTGGCAGGTACCCGCCTCCGGCGCCGCCCGCTTCAGCTGGGACTACGACGACGGCCGCGAACGCCTGCTCGCCCTCTACCAGAAGGGCAAGGACAAGCAGTGGGACGGCAACAAGCGCATCGACTGGTCCCTGGAGGTCGACCCCGCCGACCCGCTCGGCACCCCCGACGAGGCCCTCACTCTCCACGGCACCCCGCACTGGGCGAAGATGACCGAGAAGGACCGGGGAGAGCTGCGCAAGCACTACACCTCCTGGCAGTTCAGCCAGTTCCTCCACGGTGAGCAGGGCGCCATGGTCTGCGCGGCCAGGATCGTGGAGTCCGTCCCCGACCTGGATGCGAAGTTCTACTCCGCGACCCAGACCATGGACGAGGCCCGGCACGCGGAGATCTACGGCCGGTTCCTGCACGAGAAGCTCGGGATGCTCTACCCGGTCAACGACAACCTCCAGGGGCTGCTCGGCGACACCCTGCGCGACTCCCGCTGGGACATGCCCTACCTCGGCATGCAGGTCCTGATCGAAGGGCTCGCCCTGGCCGCTTTCGGCATGATCCGCGACACGACGACCAAGCCGCTGCCCAAGCAGATCCTCGCGTACGTCATGCAGGACGAGGCCCGGCACGTCGCGTTCGGGCGGATGGCGCTGCGCGACTACTACAAGCAGCTGAGCGACGCCGAACTGCGCGAGCGCGAGGAGTTCGTCATCGAGGGCTGCTACCTGATGCGGGACCGGCTCAGTGGCGTCGAGGTACTGGAGAACTTCGGCATCGGCAAGCAGGAGGCCAAGGAGCTCTCCGAGCACTCGGAGTACCTCCAGCTCTTCCGCAAGCTGCTGTTCAGCCGGATAGTGCCGTGCGTCAAGGACATCGGCCTGTGGGGCGAACGGCTCCAGAAGGCCTACATCGACATGGGCGTCTTCGAACTGGGCGACTCCAACCTGGACCTGCTGATGGCCCAGGACGAGGAGATGGCCGAACAGCTGGACCGGGACCGGTTCGAGGCGGAGGAACGGGCCAGGGTCGCCGAGGTCGAGGAGGCGATAGCGCAGGGCGCACCGCGAGACTGACCGGGCGGACGGCCGAACCGGTCGGTCAGTCGGTCGCGGCCGGCGCCGGGAACGGCCGACGCGGGGTGAACGCCCTCGGAGTGGGCCCGTGTTCGCGCGGACGCAGCAGGGTGTTCCTCGGCGTTCCGCGCCGTCGGCCGTTCGCCCGTGGGTACCCACCACAGAGCCGCTGCGCGGGGTTGTGCCTCACGGCCGCACCGTGGTCAGCGCCTCCTCCACCGCACAGGCCATGGCGAGCAGCGGGACATCGGCCCTGCGCTGTGCGACCAGCTGGAGCCCGACCGGGCAGCCGTCCGCCGTGAATCCGGCGGGGACACTGGCCGCGGGATGGCCGCTCAGATTGAACGCCCAGGTCAGCGCGGTCGAGAAGAGCTCGCCCGGACCGTCGTGGCCGTGCGGGCGGTTGGGCGTGGTCGGTGTGAGCAGCAGCGGGGTACGGGCGAACAATGCGTCCAGCGCCATGTCGTTGGCGTGCCGGATCTCCGCAGCGTGCGGGGACGGCGACCCGCCCCGGACCGCCTGCCACGCCTCTCGCGGGTCGAGCAGCTCGCACGTACGGTCCACGAGCCGCACCACCCCGGCCGCCACGAGCCGCCCCACCGCCCGCCGGACGACCGCCGCGACCTCCGGGTCGACATCGGCGAACCCCAGATCGGGGCTGAGGACCGCCGGTACGGGCAGGGCGGGCGGAACCGGCTCGCAGTCGCCCAGGACGGCGGCCAGATACGTGCGGGCCCCGGCGGCCGACCGGGTCAACACCCCGGCGGAGGCCAGCCCGGTGCGGTCGGGGGAGGGCAGCAGACCGTTCGTCGTCTTCAGGCCGAACACCCCGCACCACGCCGCCGGGATCCGTACCGACCCCGCCCCGTCGCTGCCGGTCGCCAGCCCCACGAGGTCCGCCGCCACGGCGACCGCCGAGCCCGCCGAGGAGCCGCCCGGGGTGCGGTCGGAGCGCCACGGGTTGACCGTGCGGCCGTGGGCGCCCAGCCCCCAGGTCTGCCAGTGCGTGCCGGGGCCGGGCACCGAGGTCGCGCCGACCGGCACCCCGCCGGCCTCGATCAGCCGCCGGGCCGCATACGAACGGATGCCGGTACGCCCCTTGACCGCGAACGGCATCCCGGCCAACGGGAGCCCGCGGGCCCGCTCAGCCTCGGCGAGCGCCTGCTCGGGCCACACCTCGATGAACGCGCACAGCCGGGGATCCTCCCGTCCGATGCGCTCCAGCGCCCGGCCCACGCCGCTCGGGACTGTGCGGCGGATCACGGCCGGGGCCGCGGCGTCCGGCAGGGCACCTCGCGGCGTTGCCGGAGCGTCCGAACAGCTCCGCTGCCAGGACGCTCCGGCGCCTTGCGACGCACCGCACCGGACGCCGCGCCCTGACCGCCCTTCATCCACCGCACAGTCCCGGCCTCAGTCATCCGGTCAGTCTCGCAGGGCCGCCGCCATGACGGAACGGGCGATCGGGGCCGCGCTGCCGCCGCCGCTGATGTCCGCCCGGTTCGCCGCGGCGTCCTCCACGACCACCGCGACCGCGACGGCCGGCTGTCCCGAACCGGGCGACTGGGCCCAGGAGATGAACCAGGCGTACGGGCTGCCCGAGTTGTCGATGCCGTGCTGCGCGGTGCCGGTCTTGCCGCCGACCGTCACCCCGTCGATCGCGGCGTTGGACCCGGTGCCGTTCTCCACGACGTCGACCATCATCTTCCGCAGCTCCATCGCCGTCCGCGGGTTCATCGCCTCGTGGTAGGTGCGCGAGCCGTTCCGGTGGACGGTCGTGCCGCTGTGCGTGGTCGTACGGTCCACCAGATACGGGTACTTGAGGTCGCCCCCGTTGGCCACGGCGGACGCCACCATCGCCATCTGGAGCGGTGTCGCCGTCGTGTCGTACTGCCCGATCGACGACAGCGCCAGCTGGTCCTCGGTCATCTCGGTGTCGAAGTTGCTCCTCGCCACCCCCGAGGGGATCTTCAGCCCGGTGTCGTTGAAGCCGAACTTCCGTACCGCGTCCACCATGCCGTCGAGCCCGACCCGTACCCCCAGATCCGCCATCACCGTGTTGCAGGAGACCCGGATCGCCTCGGCGAGCGAGGCGTTCTCGCAGCCGCTCGCCTCGTTGGGCAGCGTGGTCGACGTACCCGGCAGCACATACGGGGACGGGGTGTCGGTCTCCGCGTCGGGATCGGTGACGACATCCGAGTCGAGCGCCGCCGCCGCCGTCACGATCTTGAAGGTGGAGCCGGGCGGATAGGTCTGCCGGATCGCCCGGTTGAGCATCGGCTGGCTCTGCGAGGCGTTCAGCAGCGCCCAGGCGTCGGTGACGGACGAACCGGTGCCCGAGAGCAGGCCGGGATCGTACGAGGGGGTCGAGACCAGCGCCAGGATCTTCCCGGTGGACGGTTCGACGGCGGCGACCGCGCCCCGCCGTCCGCCGAGCCCCTCGAAGGCTGCGCGCTGCATCGAGTCCTTGATGGTCGTGACGACATTGCCGCCCGGCTGCTGAGTGCGGGTGATCTCGTTCCACAGCGGGAACGGAGCGAGCATCGAGTCGGTGCCGGAGAGGATGGAGTCCTCGGCGTTCTCGATCAGGGTCGTGCCGTACGTCTGCGAGGCGTAGCCGGTCACCGGCGCGTACAGCGGGCCGTTGACGTACGTGCGCTCGTACGCGAGCTGCTCGCCGGTGTCCTTCGAACCGGTCACGGACCTGCCGCCGACCAGGATGTTGCCGCGCGGCTGGTCGTAACGGGCGATCGTCAGGCGGCGGTTGGCGGGATTGTTGTTGAGGCTGTCGGCGTCGAAGACCTGGATGCGGGCGGCGTTCAGCAGCAGTGCCACGAGCAGCAGCAGAAGGAGCGCGGCGGCCCGGCGGATGTAGCGGATCACCGCTCGTCCTCCGTGACCGGTGCGATGATTCCGGTCTCCGTGTGACCGGGCTGCGGTCTGCGGGCCTGGTCGCTGATCCGGATCAGCAGCGCCACGATGATCCAGTTGGTGACGACGGACGAACCGCCCTGGGCGAGGAACGGCATCGCCATGCCGGTCAGCGGGATCAGCCCCATCACCCCGCCCGCGATCACGAACACCTGGAGCGCCAGGATCGAGGCGAGACCGATCGCGAGCAGGCGCCCGAAGGGATCGCGCAGGGCGAGGCCGGCCCGGTAGCCGCGGGCCACCAGCAGCGTGTACAGCAGGAAGATCGCGGTCAGCCCGGTCAGCCCGAGCTCCTCGCCCGCCGTCGCCAGGATGAAGTCCGACTTGGCGGCGAAGCCGATGAGGATGGAGTGGCCGAGGCCGAGCCCCGTACCGAGCATCCCGCCCGCGGCGAACGCGAACAGCGACTGGGCCAGCTGGCTGGGGCCCTGACCGGCTTCGATGGAGGCGAACGGGTCGAGCCAGTCCTGGACCCGGCTGTGCACGTGCGGTTCGAGGGAGCCGACGACGAACGCGCCGACCGCGGCGAGCACCAGCCCCACCGCGATCCACCCGGTCCGGCCGGTGGCCACGTACAGCATGATCACGAACAGGCCGAAGAAGAGCAGTGAGGTGCCCAGGTCGCGCTCCAGGACCAGCACGCCGACGCTGAGCAGCCAGATCGCCACGATCGGGCCGAGCACCCGTCCGGTGGGCAGTTGGAGCTTCCAGATCCGGCGGCCGGTGTAGGCGAGCGCGTGGCGGTTCGCGGCGAGGTAGGCGGCGAAGAAGACGGCGAGCAGGATCTTGGCGAACTCGCCCGGCTGGAAGGAGAGTCCGCCGACCCGGATCCAGATCTTGGCGCCGTTCACCGCGGGGAAGAAGATCGGCACGATCATCAGGACCAGCGCGGTGGCGACCGAGAGATACGCGTACCGCTGGAGCACCCGGTGGTCGCGCAGGAAGACGACCACCGCGATGAACAGCGCCACACCGAGCGTGGACCAGACCAGCTGGGTGGGGGCCGCCTGATCCTTCGGCGTCTCCAGGTCGAGCCGGTAGATCAGCACCAGGCCGAGCCCGTTGAGCAGTACGGCGATGGGCAGCAGCAGCGGATCGGCGTACGGGGCGCGGAAGCGGACCGCGAGATGGGCGAGGAGGGCGAGCAGCCCCAGGCCCGCGCCGTAGCCGGCCACATCGGGCGGGACCGCGTCGTTCTTGGCCAGACCGACGGCGGCGTAGCCGTAGACGGGGATGAGGACGGCTCCGACGAGGAGCAGCAGCTCGACTCCGCGCCGCTTGGGCAGCCGTAGATCGGGCGGGGGTGCGTCCGCCGTCGTTGCGGTCATGCCAGGCAACGTAGCAAGAGCGGGTGTGTATTTCCCTTATGTCGTAGCAAGTATGTCCGACGGCATGGTTCCGACGGCATGGCGGTGAGCGTCTGCCCGCCACTCGCTGCTCCGTTGCTCCCCGTGATGAGGGGCGGACTTCGGTTCGCCATGGGCTCCGGTGGCCCGCCGTCCGGTGCCGAGTACTCGGGCAGCGTCACCCGGGTCACCGCCCCGCCGTCCGGGGCGTTGCGGAAGACCGGGCCGGTGCCGGTCATCGCGGCCTGCCCGGCGGCGATGGTCAGCCCGGGACCGTGGCAGCGGCCGGTCAGCGGCGCCATGCCGACGGCGCCTCCCGAGGGCCGCCGCCGTACGGCACCGCACCCGGCTGAGCGGACGCATGGCTCTCTCCCTTCCCGGGGTCCAGATCTCATGACCCTGTTCGGAAGGAAGCTTGTAACGCCTATTCAGTACGAACGTGAGCGTTCATTCCGGTTCAGTGCGAGCGTGAGCGTTCATTCCGGTAATGACGCAGCTGCGTATCAGCTCTGGTAGGGATTCTGGCCCTGCGCGTTCGGCGCGTACCCCGGCTGACCCTGCGGCTGCCCGTACGGATTGCCCTGCTGCGGAGCCGTGTGCTGTGCCAGCAGCTGCTCGGCCTGCTCCTTCGGGATCTGCTGCTCCCCGCCGCAGAAGGTGCACTGGGTCGCGAACTTCGTCGAGAAGGGGAAGAGCGGCACGAAGAACAGCGTGAACTTCGTGACCCTCTTGCGCAGCGTGTGCGCGGCCGGGTTGCCGCACCAGCCGCAGACCAGCGTGAGTACGGCCAGTTGGTACAGATAACCTCGCGTACCGAAAATGATCATGTTGTGGGCCCCTTCCCCGTATTCCGCAAAAGCGCCTGCCGGCAGAGCGCCAGCAGCTTTTCGTCCTCGTAGGTGTCGTGGCTGCCGTACCCGCCGTCCATCGCGTTGTGACGGCGTACGGAGGCGAGTTCGGCGCGCAGCACGCGTGCCGCATCCGACCCTGCACCAGCGGCACCCATCCGCGCCAGGCCTTCCGCCACCCGGACGCGCGCATGACGATTCTCCTCCCAGGCCGCCAGCAGCACCGGCACGGACTCGTCGGACCGCCCGGACACCTCCCACAGCGCGACCGCCGCGTCCACCCGCAGCCACAGCTCCTCGTGCCCCAGCAGCGCCCGCAGCCTCGGCGCGACCACCTCGGCCCGTGGCCCGAGCCCGCCCAGCGCGTTCACCGCGCACCGCACCTCATGGACGCGCTCCGCCCCCAGACCCTCTATCAGCACCGGCAGCACCGCGCCGGCATCCCCCTCGACCGCCCACAGGGCCTTCGCGGCCTCGGTCGCCGGAGTGGCCCCGGGCCTTTGCAGCAGCGCCCGCAGCTCCGGCACGGCACCGCGCGCGGCGGGCCCGAACGCACCGAGCGCCCGCAGCGCCGCGGTACGCACCCACTCGCCCCGGTACTCCGGAACACCGCGCAGCACCCGCAGCACCTCCGGCATCGCCTCGTCGGCCCGCAGCGCGGCCAGGCCGGTGAGCAGCGGGCCCGCCCGGTCGTGCGCCCGCTCGTCGAGCGGGACCTCGCCGAGCCTGCGGCGCAGCGCCTCGGCCAGCGGGGCCGCCGCCGCCCCGAGGCAGTCGATGGCGAACCCCACGTCGTGCGGCACCTCGGGCCGCTCCAGCGCGGCGGCCAGCGCGGGCACGGCACGGGCGTCGCCCAGCCTGGCCAGCGCCTTCACCGCACTGCCCAGCGCCGGCGGCCCGCTCGGCCAGTCCCGCACCCAGGCCCCGGGATCCGCCGCCACCCGCGCCGCCAGCGCGTCGGCGGCGGGCGCGGCCAGCCCGAAGAGCTCCTCCAGGACGTGCGAGGCCGCCTCGGCCGGCAGCGGATCGGGGGTGGCGAGCTGCTCGCCGACCAGTCGGACGAGCTCCTCGTACGAGCCCCGCCAGGCACGTATGAGCCCGCCGCTCATCCGGAGCGCGTCGATCCGCTGCCGGCGGTCCGGGCTGCGCAGCTGGTCCGTCAGCAGCGCCGTCCGCTCGGCGACCCGGTCGTCGAGCCCGACGTGCAGCGTGCGCAGCAGATCCGCCGTCCAGGGGGCGGCGGACGCCGGGGCCTCCTCGCCGGCCGGCGCCCGCAACTGGCCCACCCGGGTCACAGGCGCGACCCGCTCCTCGGCCGACGGCTCCGCGGCCGCGTCCGGGCACGCCTCGACAGCCGCGACCGCCTCGGCCTGGGCGTCCACCGCCGGGGCCGTCCCGGACCGGCGCGCGGGCGCCGAGCGCAGTTGCCGCAGCAGGCCCGTCACCACCCGCACCACATCGCCGGGCAGCGCGTCCGGCGCGCACCGCGCCAGCTGGGCCAGCGCGGCCAGCCGCAGCCCCGGCGGGAAGCCCTCGCCGCCCAGCCGGCTCAGCCAGGCCGCCGCCTCCCCGGCCAGCAGCCGGTGGCGCAGGGCGACCCGCCCCGCGGCCTCGACCAGGGCGAGCCGCACCTCCTCGTCCGGCTCGATCGGCAGCCGCTCGCGCAGCAGTGCGAGAACCCTGTCCGGATGGCCGTGGAGCGCGGCGAGCGCCAGTGGCGCGCAGAGCCGTACCCCCGGGTCCTCGTCGGCCATCAGCTCGAAGAACACCCCGGCGCCCGCGGTGACGGCGGTCGCCGCCATCGCGTAGTTGGCCGCACCCTCGATCTCGTCCTCGTCGATCTCGTCCTCGTCGTCCTCGTCCAGATCGATGCCGCCGATGCTGGTGAGCAGCTCGACGATGCTGCCCCGGTCCTGGATCCCCGGATTCACGACGAGCTCGAAGAGGAAAGGAATGCTGGCCAGCGTGCAGGCGTACACATCACCCTGGTGGTGAACCGCCCCGTACATCCCGTCCAGTGCCTGCTCGCGTTCCGCCGGATCGGCGGACGCCAGCCCCCGCAGCATCGCGGGCACATCACCGGCCGGTCCGTAGGCATGCTCCATCGAGGCCCAGTCGACCTCGTCGATCCCAGCGAACACCCCATCGCCTCCCCACGCATTTCAACGAAGCAGTGTCTGCGAGGAGTGTGCACCAGGGTCGGACGATCCGCCCTCCACGTGCGGTCTTTTCCTGGCGAGCATGACAAACGCCCATGCCATGCGCTATCGGTGGACCGACGCGAAACGGTCCCCTTTGGGTGTCAAGGCGTCAGAAATGGTCGGCCGATGCCCCGTTGGCGGACTTTGGGGTACTACCGCGCGTCCGGCAGGCGTCCGGCCCCGTCCGGATCGGCCAGCGGCCCGAGCAGATCCCCGTACCGCTCCAGCCGCGCCCCCATCCCGCCCGCCAGGAAGACCAGCTCCCCGGGCGTCCGGCACCCCTCGATCTCCGCCCAGGTGACGGGCGCGGAGACGGTCGGTTCGGGCCGGGCCCGCAGCGTGTACGGGGTGGCGGTGGTCTTCGACGCCGCGTTCTGGCTGAAATCGACGAACACCTTCCCCGGCCGCAGCGCCCGCTTCATCCGGTGCACGACCAGGTCCCCGAGCTCGTGCTCCGCCTGGACGGCCAGTCCCTTCGCATAGGCCGACACCCGATCGGCGGGGGTCGGCTCCAGCGGTACGAGCAGATGCAGCCCCTTCGACCCGGACGTCTTCCCGTACGCGCGCAGCCCGTCCGCCGCCAGCCGCTCGCGCAGCCACAGCGCCACCGCGCAGCACTCCACCACGGTCGCGGGCGCGCCCGGGTCCAGGTCGAAGACCATCCGGTCGGCGAGCCCGGGAGCACCGGCCCGCCACTGCGGGGTGTGGAACTCCACCACCAGATTGGCCGCCCACATCAGCGAGGCCAGATCCGCCACGACCACCTGCCTGGCCTTCTTGTCCTCGTGGTGCGGCACCGGGGTGGTCCGTACCCAGGACGGCGTACCCGGCGGAGGATTCTTGGTGAAGAAGCGCTGTCCGTCGGGCCCGTCCGGATAGCGCAGGAAGGAGACGGGCCGGTCGTCGAGATGGGTGAGCAGAGGCCCCGCGGCGGTGGCCGCGTAGTAGTGCAGCACCTCGCCCTTGGTGGTTCCGGTGGCCGGATACAGCACCTTGTCGAGATTGCTGAGCGCCAGCCGCCGCCCCTCCACCTCTGTGATCGGCGTCATACGATAAGAATCACACGATTCACGGACCTATAGGTATCCACACGGACACAAGGGGTGAACGGTGAGGTCCATATGGAACGGCGCCATCTCCTTCGGGCTGGTCAGCATCCCGATCAAGCTGGTCAACGCCACCGAGAACCACTCGGTCTCCTTCCGCCAGATCCACCTCGCCGACGGCGGACGGATCCGCTACCGCAAGGTCTGCGAGATCGACGAGCAGGAGGTCACCGCCGCCGAGATCGGGAAGGCGTACGAGGAGCCCGACGGCTCGATGATCCCGATCACCGACGAGGACCTCGGCTCGCTTCCACTGCCCACGGCCAAGACGATCGAGATCGTGGCCTTCGTGCCGGCCGCCTCGATCGACCCGCTCCAGATGGATGCGGCGTACTACCTCTCCGCCGACGGGGTCCCGGCGGCCAAGCCGTACACCCTGCTCCGTGAGGCGCTGAAGCGGAGCCAGAAGGTCGCCGTGGCGAAGTACGCGCTGCGCGGCCGCGAACGGCTCGGCATGCTGCGGGTGGTCGACGACGTGATCGCCATGCACGGACTGCTCTGGCCGGACGAGATCCGCAGCCCCGAGGGCGTCGCCCCTCAGGCCGAGGTCAAGGTCCGCGACGCCGAACTCGACCTGGCCGACGCGCTGATGGACACCCTCGGCGAGGTCGACATGGATTCGCTCCACGACGACTACCGCGAGGCGGTCGAGGAGCTCATCGCCGCGAAGGCGGAGGGCCGGACGCCGGAGCCGGCCGGCCCGGCCGACTCCGGCGGCAAGGTCATCGACCTGATCGCGGCCCTGGAGAGCAGCGTCCGGGCGGCGAAGGAGGCACGGGGCGAGGAGCCTGAGGCCGGGGAGGAGTCGGCGAATGCCCCGGTGGCCGAGGTCACCTCCCTCACCGGCCGCAAGAAGTCCGGCGGAACCGGGGCGAAGAAGAAGGCCGCCACGGCCGCCAAGAAGACGGCCGCGGCCACGAAGAAGTCTGCGTCGAGCCGGGCGCCCGCCAAGAAGACCTCCGCACGGTCGACGAAGAAGCAGGCGGCCAGGACCGGTGCGGGGACATCGGCGAAGAAGGCCGCAGCGGCCTCGGACCCGAAGCCGACGGCGAAGAAGACGGCCTCCCGCAAGCGCGCTTCGGCCTGACGCCCTGAGGCCGTGAGGCGGGGCGCCCACGGATGCAGCGCCCCGGCGCGTTCGAAGCGACCGGCCGCGGTCTCCAGCCCGTCGACGCGCTGGCCGACCAGTGGGGCGTGGACGGGCGGCAGGCCGGCATCGGAAAGACGGTCTGGGCGGAGCTGTCGGCCCCGGGAGCCGCCCCTGTGCCCCGGCCCGCCGGGGCGACGACGCACCAGGGGCAGGCGTTCCCGTGCTGAGTACATGGCGGGCCCGAACCGGTCGAGAGGCCGATGCCGGCACATCACGACGGCGGCAGGGACGCCGATTGATCACCACCCGCACCGCTGCGCGCCTATGCTCGCTGGATGGAGCAGAGCGAAGTGGTGAAGCGGGTGGTGGGCATCCTCACGGAGGCGGGCGAGATCCGTCGGCTGCTCGAAGAGAACGTGGACCGCGACGATCTGGACACCGATTCCAGCGTGGTGACCGTACTCCTCAACGAGACGATGCCCCGGATCTCCATCCCCGAGGACGCCTCGATCGAAGAGGTCGCGACGCTCGTCGGCCGGGAGGTCGGCGGAGCGGTGGAGCAGCTCGTCGGTGCGTTCACCCTGGCCTTCGCGATGCTGGCCCAGGTGCACGACTCCGGGCAGACGGATGTCTCCTCCGCCGATGTGCTCCAGGACCTGGCACTGCGGGCCGAACAGATCGGCTCCGACGGGCCGGACGACGTGGGGCCGTAGCCAGTACGGACCGCCGCAGACCGGCCGTGCCCGCGCCCATGACGAAAGAGACCCTCCGATCAGCGTTTCCGCTGTTCGGAGAATCTCTCGGAAGTGCCCTCGGCAGGATTCGAACCTGCGCACACGGCTCCGGAGGCCGATGCTCTATCCCCTGAGCTACGAGGGCGTATCGCTGTGTTGCTCGGCGACGGGTGAAACACTACCAGCTTCCGAGGGGTGTCCGTGAACAGGTATTTCCGGGTCGGGCGGAGCGGCTGCGCGGGCCGGGTGGAGGGGGCGTGCGGTGCGTTCCGGATGCATTCGGCCACCCCTCGCGCCACTCGTCCGGGGGCGGAAGTGGGTAAAACCCGGACGCAGCCACGGAGTCAGTCCTACCCTCGGAGTGTGTCAGGGGCGTGTGGCCGCGTGCTTGTTGTCGACGACAACAAGGTCATCCGGCAGTTGATCAGGGTCAACCTCGAGCTTGAGGGCTTCGAGGTCGTGACCGCGGCCGATGGTGTCGAGTGTCTGGATCTGGTGCATCGGGTCCGTCCCGATGTGATCACGCTCGATGTCGTCATGCCCAGGCTGGACGGTCTGCAGACCGCCGCCAGACTGCGCTCCGATCCACGGACCAGACATCTGCCCGTGGCGATCATCAGCGCCTGCACGGCGTACGAGGTGGAGAGCGGGCTGGCCGCAGGGGTCGACGCCTTCCTCGCGAAGCCCTTCGAGCCGACCGAGATGGTGCGGCTCGTACGGCAGTTGATGGAACGGGACGACCCGCCGTCGCTCGACGGCAGGCAGGGAGCCGGGACTGCGGAGCGTGCTGCGGGGTGACCGCATGGCGAAACCGGGTCGCGGGGTGCCCCCTTTCCTCCCATACGCTTGTCCTGTGACCCCCGCCGATCTCTCCAGGACCGTGCTGCACGCCGTGCGCCGCGCGGTCGACGAGGACGCCCTGCGCGCGCCCGTGCCCGCACGCGTGCGGGTGGAGCGGACGCGCCCCGGCGGGCGCGGGGAGTACGCCTGCGCCGTCGCCCTCCAGCTGGCCGGGCCCGCCGCGCTGCCCGCCAGGGACGTGGCGCAGATCCTCCGGGCACGGATGCTGGGCGCGCCGGGCATCGAGGACGTCGAGGTCACCGGGCCGGGATTTCTGAACTTCACGCTGCAGGCCGGAGCGCGCGGCCTCGACACGCTGGTGCGGACCGTCGCCGAGCAGGGCACGGCGTACGGACACGGCGACGCCCTCGCCGGGGCGGCGGTCTCGTTCGCGCCCGTCGGGGAGCTGCGCGCCCGGGTCGTCACCGAGACCGTCGAGCGGCTGCTCCGGGCCCAGGGCGCCGAGGTCGGAGAGCGGACGGCGGGCAGGGAGGCGCTGCACGTGATGCCGGTGCCGGCCGCCGACCGGGATCTCTTCGAGCGGCTCGGGAGCGACGCCGCGCGCTGGGCCCTGCTGCGGGCCGCCCCGCACGACCGGCCCCGGAGCACGGGGAGCGGCGAGCTCCTCGTGCAGCAGGAGAGCAATCCGTTGTTCCGGGTGCGGTACGCACACGCCCGGATCCGGGCGCTGGGCCGTGGCGCCCGGCAGCTCGGGTTCGGCGCGGTGTACGAGGAGAGCGTGGACGCGCCCGCGCTCGGCGCGCTGCTCGCCGATCACCCCGGAGTGCTCGCCGCCGCCGCCCGGCACCGCGAGCCGGACCGGATCGCCCGGCAGCTGGAAGCCCTCGCGCTGGCCTTCTTCGACCTCCACGACAGCGCTTCGCCGCTCCCCGTCGGTGACGAGAAACCCTCGGCCGCCCACCGCTCCCGGCTGGCTCTTGCCGAAGCCACCGGGACGGTGCTGGCAGGCGGCCTGTCCCTGCTCGGCATCAGCGCACCCGAAGTCCTCTGAGAGATCCGAGAGAGCAGAGCAACACCATGAGCCGATCCGCACACCCCGCCGGGCCCCGTCACGCCGATGTCATGACCGAGGGGCACTACACCGCCCCGCCCGCCGATCTCAACGCCCTGGACGAGAAGGTCTGGGCCCGTACCGTCACCCGCGACGAGGACGGGGCGATCACCGTCGGCGGGATCGGAGTGGCACGGCTGGCCGAGGAGTTCGGCACCCCCGCCTACTTCCTCGACGAGAGCGACTTCCGGGCCCGCTGCCGTGCCTGGGCCGACGCCTTCGGACCGGGCGCCGACGTGTTCTACGCCGGAAAGGCCTTCCTTTCGCGCGCCGTCGTGCGCTGGCTCCAGGAGGAAGGGCTCAACCTCGACGTCTGCTCCGGCGGCGAGCTGACCTGCGCGCTGGACGCCGGGATGCCCGCCGAGCGCATCGCCTTCCACGGCAACAACAAGACCGTCGCGGAGATCGAGCGGGCCGTCGAGGTCGGCGTCGGGCGCATCGTGCTCGACTCCTTCCAGGAGATCGCCCGCGTCGCGCACATCGCGCAGCGGCTCGGCAAGCGGCAGCGCGTACAGATCCGGGTGACCGTCGGCGTCGAGGCGCACACCCACGAGTTCATCGCCACCGCGCACGAGGACCAGAAGTTCGGAATCGCGCTGGCCGGGGGACAGGCCGCCGAAGCGGTGCGCCGGGCGCTCACCCTCGACGGTCTGGAGCTCATCGGCATCCACTCGCACATCGGCTCGCAGATCTTCGACATGGCCGGCTTCGAGGTCTCCGCCCGGCGCGTGGTGCAGCTGCTCGCCGAGGTGCGCGACGAGCACGGGGTGGAGCTGCCCGAGATCGACCTCGGCGGCGGGCTCGGTATCGCGTACACCTCCGAGGACGACCCGCGCGAGCCGCACGAGATCGCCAAGGCACTCGGCGACATCGTGACCCGCGAGTGCGAGGCGGCCGGGCTCGCCACCCCGCGGATCTCCGTCGAGCCGGGGCGCGCCGTTGTCGGCCCGACCGCCTTCACGCTGTACGAGGTCGGCACCATCAAGCCCCTGGAAGGGCTGCGTACCTACGTCAGCGTCGACGGCGGCATGTCGGACAACATCCGCACCGCGCTGTACGACGCCGAGTACACCGTCGCGCTCGCCTCGCGCACCTCCGACGCCGAGCCGATGCTCGCCCGGGTCGTCGGCAAGCACTGCGAGAGCGGCGACATCGTGGTCAAGGACGCGTTCCTGCCGTCCGACCTCGCCCCCGGCGACCTGATCGCCGTGCCCGCCACCGGCGCGTACTGCCGTTCCATGGCGAGCAACTACAACCACGCCCTGCGTCCGCCGGTCGTCGCCGTGCGCGACGGTCGGGCACGTGTCATCGTCAGGCGCGAGACGGAGGAAGATCTCCTGCGTCTCGATGTCGGTTGATGAAATAGATGTCTCAGGATCCGGACGAGTGACAGAAACTCCCGTCCGGTGAGTGAGACTGGTCCACACATCAGATGTAAAGGAAACGAGGTCGGATGATGCGTACGCGTCCGCTGAAGGTGGCGCTGCTGGGCTGTGGAGTGGTCGGCTCAGAGGTGGCGCGCATCATGACGACGCACGCCGACGACCTCGCCGCGCGCATCGGCGCGCCGGTCGAGCTCGCCGGTGTCGCCGTGCGCCGGCCCTCCAAGGTGCGCGAGGGCATCGACCCCGCGCTGATCACCACCGACGCGACGGCCCTGGTCAAACGGGGCGACATCGACGTCGTCATCGAGGTCATCGGGGGCATCGAGCCCGCCCGCAAGCTGATCACCACCGCCTTCGAGCACGGCGCGAGCGTCGTCTCCGCCAACAAGGCGCTGCTGGCCGAGGACGGCGCCGCGTTGCACGCCACCGCCGAGCAGCACGGCCGGGACCTCTACTACGAGGCCGCGGTGGCCGGTGCCATCCCGCTCGTACGGCCGCTGCGCGAGTCGCTCGCCGGCGACAAGGTCAACCGGGTCCTCGGCATCGTGAACGGCACGACCAACTTCATCCTCGACAGGATGGACACCAGCGGAGCCGGGTACTCCGAGGCGCTCGACGAGGCCACCGCACTCGGATACGCCGAGGCCGACCCGACCGCCGACGTCGAGGGCTTCGACGCCGCCGCCAAGGCCGCGATCCTCGCCGGCATCGCCTTCCACACCCGGGTGAGGATCGGCGACGTGCACCGCGAGGGCATCACCGAGGTCACCGCCGCCGACATCGCCTCCGCCCGCCGCATGGGCTGCACCGTCAAGCTCCTCGCCATCTGCGAGCGCGCCGCCGACGGGCAGTCGGTCACCGCACGGGTGCACCCGGCGATGATCCCGCTGAGCCATCCGCTGGCCTCCGTCCGCGAGGCGTACAACGCGGTCTTCGTCGAGGCGGAGGCGGCCGGGCAGCTCATGTTCTACGGCCCCGGCGCCGGTGGCTCGCCGACCGCGTCCGCGGTCCTGGGCGACCTGGTCGCGGTCTGCCGCAACAAGCTCAACGAGGCCACCGGCCCGGGTGAGTCCGCGTACACGCGCCTGCCGGTCAGCCCCATGGGCGACGTGGTCACGCGGTATCACATCAGTCTCGACGTGGCCGACAAGCCCGGCGTGCTCGCCCAGGTCGCGACGGTCTTCGCCGAGAAAGGCGTATCCATCGATACGGTCCGCCAGCAAGGCCGACCGGACGGAGGCGGCGAGGCATCTCTCGTCGTCGTCACCCACCGCGCGTCCGACGCCGACCTCTCGGCGACCGTCGAGGCGCTGCGCAAGCTCGACACCGTGCGCGGTGTCGCCAGCATCATGCGTGTTGAAGGGGAGTAAGGACCCATGACCAGCAAGGGCACCCACCAGTGGCGCGGCATCATCGAGGAGTACCGGGACCGCCTTCCGGTCACGAGCACGACGCCGGTCGTCACGCTTCGTGAGGGCGGTACGCCGCTCGTCCCCGCTCAGGTCCTCTCGGAGCGCACGGGCTGCGAGGTGCACCTCAAGGTCGAGGGCGCCAACCCCACCGGTTCCTTCAAGGACCGCGGCATGACGATGGCCATCACCCGGGCCAAGGAGGAGGGTGCGAAGGCCGTCATCTGCGCCTCCACCGGCAACACCTCCGCCTCCGCCGCCGCGTACGCGGTGCGGGCCGGCATGGTCTGCGCCGTCCTCGTGCCGCAGGGCAAGATCGCGCTCGGCAAGATGGGCCAGGCGCTGGTGCACGGCGCCAAGATCCTCCAGGTCGACGGCAACTTCGACGACTGCCTGACGCTGGCCCGCTCGCTCTCGGACAACTACCCGGTGGCACTGGTCAATTCGGTCAACCCGGTCCGTATCGAGGGCCAGAAGACCGCCGCGTTCGAGATCGTCGACGCGCTCGGCGACGCCCCGGACATCCACGTCCTCCCGGTCGGCAACGCGGGTAACATCACCGCGTACTGGAAGGGTTACAAGGAGTACGCGGGGGATGCCGTCTCCACGCACACCCCGCGCATGTGGGGCTTCCAGGCCTCCGGCTCCGCGCCCATCGTGCGCGGCGAGATCGTCAAGGACCCCTCGACGATCGCCACCGCGATCCGGATCGGCAACCCGGCCTCCTGGCAGTACGCGCTGGACGCCCGGGACGAATCGGGCGGTTTCATCGATGAGGTGACGGACCGCCAGATCCTGGCCGCTTACCGGCTGTTGGCCTCCCAGGAGGGTGTCTTCGTCGAGCCCGCCTCGGCCGCCTCGGTCGCAGGCCTGCTGAAGGCCGCCGAAGAGGGCAAGGTCGACCCCGGCCAGAAGATCGTCTGCACGGTCACCGGAAACGGCCTCAAGGACCCCGACTGGGCCGTCGCGGGTGCCCCGCAGCCGGTCACGGTCCCCGTCGACGCGGCCACCGCCGCCCAGAAGCTGGGCCTCGTCTAGGGCTCTCCCTGATCCGTCGGGCAGGCCCCGGGGCCTGCCCGACGCGACGGGGACTAGGGCGACCTTTGCCCCCTTCTGCAAAACCACAACCACCCCCCAGAGGTAACCGCCCGGCGTG